>JANOKY010000302.1:0-1828 GCA_031419635.1 Burkholderiales bacterium
CGCGATCGCCGCTGCGCCGCACAGTGCCGCCGAGAGCATGAAGTAGATCGACGTTAACGGGCCGTACCACATCGGCCGCATTACCATCGAGCCGAACACCAGGCCCAGCATGCCCGAAGCCAGGATCACGGCCACGAAGCCGACAATGCCCACCGCGTGCGACAAGGGGCTGTCCCAGTCCTCCTGCCACATCAGGTAGAACTTGACGATCAGCAGCACCAGGTCAATGGTGTAGAACACGCCCATCCAGAACATCGGGCTCATGGTCTGCAGCCCGGTGGGCACGGCCCAGATCATGCGGAACGGGTGGCCGAGTTCCAGCGCCAGCACCGAGAAGCCGGCCACCAACGTGATGATGGCCAGGAAGATGCAGCGCTTGGCGATCGGCAGGAACTGCTTGAAGCCGAACACGGTGCCGAGTGCGGCGATCATCGACAGGCCCGACGAGATCAGCGCGAAGTAGACATAGGTCGAGATCGCGAGGCCCCAGTTCACACCGTCGCTCGAGGTGTTGAAGGAACTGTGGCCGACGAAGATCAGCTGGTACAGCACGAACAGGCCGCTGAAGGCGGCCAGCAGCACCGAGCCCAGCCACCAGCGGCTGGCGGCCGTGGGCGTCTTGCCCAGCGTGAGTGCCAGGCGCGCAAAGCCCACCGGACCGTTGTCGCGCCACAGGGTGGCGAAGAGCGAGAAGACTTCGCCGAAGGTCTTGGGTTCTGTCCTGTTTTCCATGATGTTGCTCCGGTTCAGACCCTGGGCTTGACGGCGCGCTCGGCAGGGACCGAGCCACCCTCACCCGTGAGGTAGTACACCTGCGGCTTGTTGCCCAGGTGGTCGAGCAGGCGCACGCCGTTCTTGGCGGCGATCTGCTTGTTGACTTCGCTGTTTGGCGCGTCGAGGTCGCCGAAGAAACGCGCCACCGGCGGGCAGGTCACCACGCAGGCCGGCGTGAACTCGCGCGTCTTCGGGTCGTTCGGGTCCAGGTCCACCGTGCCGGCCGGCGCCTTGCTGATGCGCTGGTGGCAGAAGGTGCACTTCGAGACCACGTCGTGCGGCGGCACGCCGACGCCATACTTCCAATCTTCGCTGGGTGTTTTCCACGGCGGGTTCCAGGAGTGGCCGTCGTCGCTCGGGAACACGTCCTTTACGTTCGGGCCGCCATACGAAGGCTTCTCTTCGGTGTAGAAGCGCACGCCGTAGGGGCAAGCGATCATGCAGTACTTGCAGCCGATGCAGCGCTCCCAGTCGACCAGCACCTGGCCGCTCTCGTTCTTGTAGGTGGCCTTGGTCGGGCACACCGCCACGCACGACGGGTTCTCGCAGTGCATGCAGGGCCGCGGAAACCACTTCAGCTCGGTGTTCGGAAACTCGCCTTCGTGGAAGAAGATGACGTCCTGCCAGTGTTCACCGGGCAGCCGCGAGTTCTCCATGCTGCAGGCCACGGTGCAGGCCTGGCAGCCGGTGCACTTCTCGAGGTCTATGACCATTCCCCATTTCGCCATGATTTGCTCCTCAAGCTTTTTCGACAAACACTTTGCCGGAGTGATAGCAGGCCAGCCCGGAGATCGGCTCCGAGACATTGGCCGTGATTTCGTTGGTGCTGGCGTTGGGTGATCGGCCCTTGGCCCAACGGCCCTGCGCCCAATGGCCGTGGATCATTGGCAGCGCCACGGTGTCGGGCCGCACGCCGTTGAAGTGGCGCGCGATGGCCTCGATCTGCCCTACGTCATTGCGGATGCGCACCCGGTCGCCGTCGGCGATGCCGCGTTCGGCGGCCGTCTTCGGGTTGATCTCCAGGAAGACGTTGCGCTTGCCGCCCACCGTGGGC
>JANOKY010000303.1:0-3802 GCA_031419635.1 Burkholderiales bacterium
GTCGCGCACGCCGGCTGCGACAGTGCATGCGTGTCTGTGCCCAGGAACAGCGGGCCGGTGATGCGCTGGCTGCGCCAGAAATCGCAAATCGCCTGCGTGATGGCCAGCACATGCGCTTCATTGAACGAGCCGTCGAACGCCGAGCCCCGGTGGCCCGACGTGCCGAACGCGACCCGTTGCGCGGGCACCGATGGGTCGGGCACTTCGGTGCAGTAGGCGGCGACCAATTTGGCCACCTCAATCAGCGAAGCGGCCATTGCCGGCTGTCCGGCGAGTGGGCTGGTGCGGGTGGCCATGCGGGCAGACTTTGGCGGCTCAGGCAGCGGGCTAAAGCAGCGAGTTCAGGCAGCGGACGCTGGCTCCGCTCGCGCAGCAAGCGCTTGGCTCTTGGCGCGTATCCCGCTCAGCAGTTCATGCCATGACTTGCTGAACGCAGCGGCGCCCTCGCGTTGCAGCTGGGTCGCCAGTGCGGCGTCGTCGATGCCCGCGCGCCGGCATGCGGCGATCACGGCGTCGGCGTCGCCGCCGTCCTGCGGCATGGATGGCCCGACCTTGCCGTGGTCGGCGAATGCGGCCAGGGTTTTTTCGGGGATGGTGTTGATGGTGTCGGGTGCTGCCAGCGCCTCAACGTACAAGGTGTCGGGCGCGGCCGGGTCCTTGGTGCCGGTGCTGGCCCACAGCAGGCGCTGCGTGCGCGCGCCGGCGGCGGCAAGCTTGCGCCAGCGCGGTGAAGCCAGCAGTTCGCAGTAGGCGCGGTAAGTCTGCTTGGCCACGGCAATGCCCAGGCGGTTGCGCAGCGGCGCTGGCAAGGTGTCGTGCGTGGCCACGTCCCAACGGCTGACGAACAGCGACGCCACCGAAGCGACTTGGGGGTCCAGGCCCACAGCGATGCGCCGCTCGACGCCGCGCAGGTACGCCTCGGCCGCCGCCACGTATTGCGCACACGAAAACAGCAAGGTCACATTGACGGGCACGCCGGCGAAGATGGATTCCTCGATCGCCGTGATGCCGGCCGGCGTGCCGGGTATCTTGATGAACAGGTTCGGCCGTGCGGCGCGCGCGTGCAGCAAGGCCGCCGCAGCCGTCGTCTTGGCACTGTCGTCGGCCAGCAGCGGCGACACCTCCAGCGACACCCAGCCGTCGACGCCGCCGCTGGCGTCGAAAGCCGGGCGGAACAGGTCGGCCGCGCGCGTCAGGTCGTCAATGGCCAGGCCGAAGAACAGCGCCTCACCCGACTCGCCCGCGCCGGCCTGGCGGCGGATCGCTTCGTCGTACGCATCTGACTTGCCGATCGCGTGCTCGAAGATCGTCGGGTTCGAGGTCAGCCCGGTCACCGCGAAGTTCTTGATGTAGCGCGCCAGCGTGCCGCTGGTCAGCACAGACCGTGTGATGTTGTCGAGCCACAGGCTCTGACCCAAGTCGTGCAATTGTTGAGTCGCGTTCATTGGGTATCCTTTGACGGGATGTGGGCCGGGCGCTGCCCCAGCAAGTCAGGCAAATCGACACTGGCCAGGTCGCCGATGCACTGCAGCGTGATGTCGGCGGGCGGGTAGCTTGCGGTGTGCTGCGGGTCGAAGGCGTAGTGGCCCTGGCGTATGAACACCGTTGTCAGACGCCCGTCCAGGGTTTGTTTCATCGCCGCCAACAAGCGCAGCTTGTCGTCCACCATCACGTAGTGCTGCGACGGGAAGCGCTGCTGCACCGCGTCGAGCATGCGTTCCTTGTGGATGTAGATCATCACGCGGCCCTCGACCGCCCGCCACAGCCCCGAGCGCTGCACCTTGCGCGGCTGGAACACGACGTCGCCGTCGCTCAGAATCGCCGTCAGGCCAAAGCGCCGAAGGTGCTCAATGGCACGCAGCGCGCCGGGATACAAGCGGTCTGCAAACGGGTAGTCGATGAGGTAGCCCGACAGTTGCAACAGCACTGGGTCTGGCGTCGCTTCGTCCAATGCCTCAACGCGAAAGCGCTGCAACGCGCCCAGGTAGTCGGCGTAGCCCAGTTCGATGCGAAGTTGCTCGAAGAGGGCCCAGTAGCGATCGGCGCTCGGGCTGCCGATGGCCTGTACCAGGTGGCCGCGCAGGTCGTCGATCACGCGGTCGTTGTCGAGCAGCGTGTTGTCGACGTCGAGCAGGAACACCACCGCGTGCGTCATCGTGTCAACTCGCAGGTTCGGGGTTGTGCCAGCCGCCCAGGTCCGCTGCCAGTCGGTCGGCTTGCGGTGGGCCCCAGGATCCGCGCGGATAGATGATCGCCCGAGGCGGCTTGGTGAGCACCGGCTCAACCACGGCCCAGGCCGCTTCGACCGCGTCCTCATGCGCGAACAGCGCGTCATTGCCGGCCATCGCGTCGGTGAGGAGCCGCTCGTACGGCATGCGGTCACCTGCCTGTTCTTCCACCAGGACCAACTCCTGCTGGTTGCCGACGAAGGCCTGACCGGCGCGCTTGACCCGCGCCGCGAGGGCAATCGCCGAGTGCGGCGACAAGCGAAAGCGCAGGTAGTTGGCGCCAGCGCTCGTGGTGGCCGCGTCAGAGAAGAGTTGCTGCGGCGGCGGCTTCAGGCGCACCAGCACTTCGCACGCCGTCGAGGGCAGGCACTTGCCGGAGCGCAGCAGCCACGGCACGCCGCTCCAGCGCCACGAGTCGATGTGCAGGCGCATCGCGCAGAAGGTCTCGACGTCCGAATCCCGCGCGACCTGGGGTTCGTCGCGGTAGCCGGCGTACTGGCCGCGCACGATGTCGCTGCCGGCGAGCGGGCGTATCGCCTGGAAAACCTTCACCTTCTCGCTGTGCGCGCCGACGACGCCGCAGCGCGCGGGCGGCTCCATCGCCAGCAGCGCGACGATCTGGAACAGATGGTTCTGCAACACGTCGCGCAGACAGCCGGCGCTCTCGTAGAACGCGCCCCGGCCTTCGACGCCGAAGCTCTCGGCCAGCGTGATCTGGACGCTGGCCACATGGTCGCGGTTCCAGATCGGTTCGAGAAACGAGTTGGCGAAGCGGAAGTACAGCAGGTTCATGATCGCTTCCTTGCCCAGGAAGTGATCGATGCGGAAGATCGCATCGGCCGCGAACACTTCGCTGGCGACCCGGTTCAGCGCGCGCGCCGACTCGAGATCGCGGCCGAACGGCTTCTCGACGATGACACGCGCCCCCGCAGCCAGGCCGGCCGCGCCCAGGCCGTGGATGACGGTCGGAAACAGCGACGGCGGAATCGCCAGGTAGTGCAGCGGGCGCTGCGCCGCGCCTTGCCCGTTTCCGAGCGCGCGTTTCAGCGCGGCATACGTGGTGGCGTTGTTGTAGTTGCCGCTGACGTACTGCAGCAGCGACAGCATCCGATCCAGCGCATCCGGATCACTCGGCTCGGCCGTTGCACCGGCCGCAGCGGCGTGCTCGATGCTCTCTCTTGCACGCGCGCGCAGTTGCTCGAGGGTCCAGGCCGACGAGGCGACACCGATCACCGGCACGTTCAGTGCGCCGTGCCGGCACATCGCAAACAGCGCCGGAAAGATCTGCTTGTAGGCCAGGTCGCCGGTCACGCCGAAAAGCACCAGCGCGTCGGATGGCGGGGAAGGCGGGGAAGGCGGGGCGGGATCGTCGGGCATCTTCAGCGTCCCGCCTTCGGTGCGCCTTTTTCGGCATGGCCGCCGAACTCGTGCCGCATCGCCGACAGCACGCGGCTCGCGAAGTCGGCTTCGCCGCGTGAAGCGAAACGCGCGTAGAGCGCCGCACTCAGTACCGGCACCGGCACTGCTTCGTCGATCGCTGCCTGCACGGCCCAGCGCCCTTCGCCGGAGTCGGA
>JANOKY010000304.1:0-17483 GCA_031419635.1 Burkholderiales bacterium
GGGCGGCGAGACCCGCGTCTTCGACGCCAATGGCCCGGCCGGCCTGCGCTTCACGATGTCCGAGACCTGGACCACGCTGCTGCTCGACGACGCCCGCGTGATCCACGAAACCACGCCGATCCAACCCCTCGACGCCACGCAGCGTGGCCACCGCGACACCCTGGTGATCACGCTGCGCGCGGGTGGCTTTCAGGGGCCGGGCGGGGATTGAAGCGAGGGGCCCGCGTTGCGGTCGGCTTTGCGCTGATCGCCTGCGCGCGCGGCATGCTCGAGCCGGGCGTCACCCCGCTTGCCGAGCGAGCGCCTCGAGCTGGTCGATGCAGGTGTTCCAGCCATCGAAGAAGCCCATCTCTTCGTGCCTGTCTCTGGTCGCCGGGTCCGGGTGCATGACGGTGGCGATATAGCGGGTGCCGCCGCCTTCGTCGGCCATCGCGATGACGGCCGTGAAGGCCAGCCACGGCGTGGCTGGCCGCCAGCCGCCGGTCAGCAGCGACGTGAACACGATCCGGGCTTGCGGGATGACTTCGAGGAAACAACCCGGGTTGTCGCTGGTGCCGCCGTCGGGGCCGCGCATGAAGGTGTAGAACGCCCCACCCGGGCGCAGGTCGAACGCCCGCACCTCCGTTGTCCACGGCTTGGGGCACCACCATTGCTTCAACAACTCGGGCTCGCTCCAGGCCTGCCACAGCGCTGCCCGCGGGGCGCGGACCAGGCGCGAGATGACGAGATCGGCTCGATCGACAGGGGTCGTGTCACTCTTCACGGGACCGGTCCTCCGGATGAAGCCTTTCGGCCAGGGCCACCATGCGGTTGCTTTGCGCGTTTGTCTGCGTCCGAGCCGCTGCGCCTCAGTCGCGGCCCTTGGCGCACTTGTGCTCGTTGACCAGGCACTTGGCGTAGCCGGGGTCGGTCTTCAACAGGAACATCGCGCGGGCGACGAAGGCCGAGTCGGCGAAGTCGCTGAACAGGCCGTCGACGCCGTGCTCGTAGAACGCCAGGTACTCGTTGACCGGGTTGCCCTTGTAATCGCTGGCCAGGCGTCGCTGCTCGCTGCGGAAGGTGTAGGGGTGCACCACCAGCCCCAGCGCATGCGCGTTGGCCACCACCGAAGTCGGCGCCAGCAACTTGCGGTCGGCCTCGTTGACCAACCCGTCGCCGTTGTTGTCGGCACAGGCACCGGCGACGATCTTGATGCAGGCGGCGCTGATCAGGTAGGGCTTCCACGGCCCGATGCCGTCGGCGTACGTGCGCACCTCGGCCAGGCCTTGCGGCGTGAGCAGGTCCTTGAACAGCCCGGCGCGGCCCGACACGACCCAGTCGTAGGGCTTGTCGAAGGGCGGCGCGAAGGTGATCGTGCCGTCGGGTGCCACGTCGTCGGCATCCACCAGTTGCACCAGGCGCACGCTGGTCTTGGTGCGCAGGTACTTCAGGTTGGCGGTCTCGAAGGACTGGATGAAGACCGGCGCGGCGCGGTGGTTCCAGCCGGCTTTTGTCAACACCGCGAGCAGGCGGTCTTCGAGTGCCAGGCCAATGCTCTGGTGGTAGGTCGGGTGCTTGGTTTCGGGGTAGATGCCGATGCGCCGGCCTTCGTCGGCCGACTTGCGTTTGACGAAGGCGATGACTTCTTCGAGCGTCGGGATCTCATACTTGCCGTTGAACGACTGGTCGCGCTCACCAGCTTGCTGCACGGCGCGCAATTGCTTGATTTCGGCCAGGGTGAAGTCGCTGGCGAAGAAGCCGACTTCGGCGGCGCCGTCGATCACTGCGGTGCGCTTGCGGTTGGCAAACTGCGGCAACGCGGACACGTTGGTGGTGGCGATCAGGTTCGGCTCATGGCGGGCGATCAGGTGGCCGTCTTTCGTCGCCACCAGATCGGGCTCGACATAGTCGGCCCCGAGCGCGATGCCCAGGGCGTAGTTCTCCAGCGTGTGCTCGGGCAGGTAGCCGGTGGCGCCGCCACGGTGGCCGATCACCAGCGGGGCGTTCTCGGCGCGGCGGTGTTTGTCGTTGTCGGCCTGCGCCGGCAGCGCGGTCGTTAGCAAGGCCATGGCGCTCAGCATCGCGGCGCCGACGATCTTCGGGTTGGGCATGGAGGGTCTCCTCGGGATGGGAGGGCCACTTTAGTCATGCCGTGTGACAAGCACAAGAAGGCTTTTGCTGAGCGTCCCCGCCGGGGCTGGGCTACGCTAGCCCCATGAAAACCTACAGCATCGAATTGCAGCGCATCCAATCGATGTCCAACAGCCATGGCCTGGTGCGCGCCCGGGTGGACGCGACGGTGACGAGCGCTGCACCGCGCTACGGTGACGATGGCGACGACGGCGCACCGGGCAGCACGCTCAGCCTGACGGTCGAGAACGCCCGCGTGCTGGTGCTGCTGCTGAAGGCGCAACTGGCCGAGGTCGATTCGCGCAAGGCGCGCAGCCAGCGTTGATGCGCGGCGTGACGCGTGTGCCCGAGCGCCACGGCCCAGCGCGCCTGCGCGCCGCGCGCTGGGCCACGCGCGGGCTGTTCCTGATATTCGGCTTCGTCAGCGGTGCTTGGGGCGTGCACATCCCTGCCGTCAAGGCGCACTACGGTCTCGATGCGGGCGCGCTGTCGCTGGTCCTGATGGCCCTGGCGGTGGGGGCGGTGCTGTGCCTGACGATCGCCGGCCGCGTCGTTTCCCGCTTCGGCGCGCGGGCCAGCGCGCTGGGGGCCGGCGTGGCGATGGCCGCCGCGCTCGCGGCCGTTCTGCTGGCGACGGGCTACGCGGCCTTGATCGTCCTGGTGGTCGTGTTCGGCAGCGCCTGCGCGCTGTTCGACGTGGCCATCAATGCCGAAGGCAGCGTGCTCGAAGCGGCCAGCGGCAAGAAGGTGATGAGCGGCTTTCACGGCATGTTCAGCCTCGGCGGCATGGCCGGCGCGGTGTTCGGCGCGTTGTTGATCGCGGCCGGCGTGCCGGCCGCCGTGCAACTGGCGCTGGCGGCCGCTCTGGCGGCCACGCTGGCAGTCGTCGCCGTCACCTTCATGCTGCCCACGCACGCCGACGCCGATGCCACCGCCGTGACCTCGGGCTACCGCGTGCCGCGCGGCGCCCTGGCGGCGCTGGGGCTGTTGGCGGCGGTCGGCCTGCTGGCCGAAGCCGCGATCTATGACTGGAGCGTGCTGTACCTGCGCGAAGAAGCCGGTGCCGCACCGGCGCTGGCCGCGCTCGGTTTCGCCAGTTTTTCCGGCGCGATGGCGGCCACGCGCTTTGCCGGCGACCGCCTGCGCACGCATGTCGGCGCACCGCGGCTGCTCGCCGCCAGCGGCCTCTTGGCTGCGGTCGCGATGGCGCTGCTGCTGGTGGTGCGCGACCCCGTCGTCGCCTTGATCGGCCTGGCCGTCGTCGGCGTGGGCTTGGCCAACGTGGTGCCGATTCTGTTCATCGCCGCCACCAAGGTGCCCGGCGTTGCACCGGCCTCGGCGATCGCGGCGGTGTCTTCCATCGGCTACCTCGGCATGGTGGCGGGCCCGCCGCTGGTGGGCGGCATCGCCCAGGCCAGCTCGCTGAGCTGGGGCCTGGGTGTGGTGGTGGCCGGCGCGCTGCTGCTGGCTTGGGGCGCGCGGCGCATTGCGGCGTAGCAGCGGCCCACCGTTCGTCGCGGCGAGCGGCAGTTGGGCGCGCCGCGCCTGCGCTTCGTCGCAAGGCCCTCGCGCCGCTCGGCGTGAACGCCGAAAGTCACGCCATCGACACCGCGACACCACCCCAGGAGCCCAGCATGAACCTCGCCACCCACCGCTTCACGATCAGCACGATGGCGGTTTCCGCCTGTGCCATGGTGGCCCTGGTCGCGGCCGAGCCGGCCCAGGCGCAGAGCGCGGCACCGAGCGTGCAGCGCATCGAGATCGTCGGCCAGCGCAGCGTGCCGGTGCAACGCATCGAAATCGTCGGCAAGCGCATCGCCCAGCCCGCGGTGCAGCGCATCGAGATCATCGGGCAGCGCCCCCACAGTGAGCGCGTGGCGGTCGGCAGCCACAAGGCGCCAGCACTCTGAGTCAGGGTTGCGGTCGCTCATCGCCCATCACTCACAGCCTCTTCATCCTTCTCCTCGCCGAGGAAGCCGCCGCTCTGGTGCGCCCACAGCCGCGCATAGATGCCGCCCGAGGCCAGCAGGCTGGCGTGGGTGCCTTCTTCGACGATGCGGCCATGGTCCATCACCACCAGCCGGTCCATCGCGGCGATGGTCGACAGCCGATGCGCGATCGCGACCACCGTCTTGCCCCGCATCAGCTTGTACAGGCTGGCCTGGATCGCGACCTCGACTTCGCTGTCCAGCGCGCTGGTGGCTTCGTCGAGCAGCAGGATCGGCGCGTCCTTGAGCATCACGCGGGCGATGGCGATGCGCTGGCGCTGGCCGCCACTGAGCTTGACGCCGCGCTCGCCGACATGGGCGTCGTAGCCGCTGCGGCCTTTCGGATCGACCAGGGTCTGGACGAACTCGTGTGCCTCGGCCTTGACCGCCGCGGCCTGCATCTGCTCGTCGCTGGCGTCGGGCCGGCCGTAGACGATGTTGTCGCGCACCGAGCGGTGCAGCAGCGAGGTGTCCTGCGTGACCATGCCGACCTGCTCGCGCAGGCTGTCCTGCGTCACGCCCGCAATGTCCTGGCCGTCGATCAGGATGCTGCCCTGCTGGATGTCATAAAAGCGCAGCAGCAGGTTCACCACCGTGCTCTTGCCCGCGCCCGAGCGGCCGACCAGACCGATCTTCTCGCCGGGCCGGATGGTCAGGTTCATGTCGTCGATGACGCGGCGCTTGGGGTTGTACGCAAAGCCCACGTTGTCGAAGCGCAGCTCGCCGCGCGCCACCTTCAGCGGCACAGCACCTGGGCGGTCGAGCACGGTGCGCGGCCGGGCCAGCGTGGTGATGCCGTCCTGCACCGTGCCGATGTGCTCGAACAGGCTGGCCATCTCCCACATCACCCAGTGCGAAATGCCGTTCAGGCGCAGTGCCATCGCGGTGGCTGCGGCGACCGCGCCGACGCCGACTTCGCCGCGTATCCAGAGCAGCATCACCACCCCGGCGGTGCTGGCGATCAGGATCACCGACAGCACCTGGTTGACGATCTCGAAGCCGCTGACCAGGCGCATCTGCCGGTACACCGTGCTCAGGAACTCCTGCATGGCAGAGCGTGCATAGCCGGCCTCGCGCTGCGAGTGCGAGAACAGCTTGACGGTGGCGATATTGGTGTAGGCGTCGGTGATGCGCCCGGTCATCAGCGAGCGCGCGTCGGCCTGCTGCTGCGCCACCCGGCCCAGGCGCGGCACGAAGACGCGCATCGCGACGATGTACAACCCGAGCCACAAGGCGAAGGGCGCCAGCGTCCAGACGTCGAAGCTGCCGAGGATGGCGGCCATGGTGACGAAATAGATCACCACGTAGACCATGATGTCGGTCAGGATCATCCACACGTCGCGCACCGCCAGGGCCGATTGCATGACCTTGGTGGCGATGCGCCCGGCGAACTCGTCCTGGTAGAAGGACAGGCTCTGCGCCAGCATCAGGCGGTGGAATTTCCAGCGCAGCCGCATCGGGAAGTTGCCGGCCAGGGCCTGCTGCTTGAACAGCGACTGGAACGCGGCCAGCGCGATGCTCACCAGCAGCACCCCGGCCAGCAGGCCCAGGGTGTGCTTCTCGCGCGCCCACAGCGCGGCCGGCGCGACTTCGGCCAACCAATCGACGATGCGGCCCATCATCGCGAACAGCAGCGCCTCGAAGGCGCCGATGGCCGCGGTGAACAGCGTCATCGCCGCGATGTAGCCGCGCGTGCCCTCGGTGCACGACCACAGGAAGGCGCCGAAGCCCTTCGGCGGCGTGGCCGGCGGGGCGTCGGGGTAGGGGTGGACGAGGCGTTCGAACCAGGCGAACAAAAGGGGTGCTCCAGTCAAAGGGGCGCAAGCGTAGCTGAACTGGCAGGGATTCACGGCATGATTCCCGCGATCGACGCGCGCCCGTGCCTCGACAATGGATTGACTGAGGCGACAAACCGACCGCACGATTGGGCGGATCCCGGAACCCGTGACCGGCGCCAACCACGGTCGCAGCTTGCTGCGCCCGGAAGCATCAAGAAGGGCCATCGCAAGATGGCCCTTTGCTTGTCTACTACTCAGCCATGCGGTCGAACGACACCAGCACCGCGATCACTGCCAGCGCGGCCGGTGGCCCGGCCAGCGGGTGCAGCAGGGCGGCCAGGATCGGCGCCACCAGCACCAACTGGCGCAGCCCCCAGCTATACAGCCGGCCGGCACGGCGAACGTAGGCCGCGCCGCGGCCGGCCCATTGCGTGCGCGCGGGCGACGCAGTCGGCATGCCGCAGATGAAGCCGACATGGTTGTAGTAGCGCACCGCCATCGCCGAGGCCACCAGCGACGCAAACAACAGTGCGATCAACACCAGTTCGAGCGCCAGCCGCGGCGACCAGAAGGCGACTGCGCCGTCGTGCAGCGAAGGCACGGTCAACGTCAGCGAGGCGACCAGGCCCAGGGCCGCGGTCGACGCCGTCATGGTTGCCGACATCAGCGAGTTGCGCAGCGTCTGCACCGCCAGGATTTCCGAGCCAGGCTGCTGCGACACGGCCGTGAACCAGGCTTCGCGCAGGCGCGCATGGGCGCTGCGCGCCAGGCTCTCGGGATTGCGCCGCTCGGCCCAGGTGCTGCCGGCTTCGTACAGCGCCAGCAGCGCCACGGTGACGGCGGCCGCCAGCCACGGCAGGTCCAGGTTCATGCGTCGGCCTCGGCCGCCTGGGGCAGGGGCATCCGCCGGTGCGCGCGCTCGAAGGCCTCGAACAGCAGCGTGCCGGCGAGCATGGCGAGCACGAACACCGCCGCCTTGCTCTGGCCCATGCCCAGCGCGACCAGCGCCGGCCCGGGGCAGAAGCCGGCCAGGCCCCAGCCGATGCCGAACAGCAGGCTGCCGCCGACCAGGCGGCGGTCGATCTGGCGCGCGCTCGGCAGGTTCATCTGCAAACCGAGCAGCGACAAGGTGCGCTTGCCGGCGATGAAGTAGGCGACGGTGCCGACCGTGATCGCGGCGGCCATCACCAGCGCCAGCGACGGATCCCAGGCGCCGGCCAGGTCGAGAAAACCCAGCACCTTGGCCGGGTTGGCCATGCCCGAGACGATCAGGCCGATGCCGAACACCAGGCCGGCGACGAGCGAAGCGATGAAGTTCATGACCGGCCTTGCTCAAGCCACCAGGTGGCGCAGCACGAACACGGTGGCGAAGCCCGCGCCCATGAAGGCCAGCGTGGCCACCAGCGAGCGTGGCGACAGCCGCGACAGCCCGCACACGCCGTGGCCGCTGGTGCAGCCCGCGCCGTACCGCGTGCCCACGCCGACCAGCAGCCCAGCCAGCGCCAGCGTGCCGGTGCCGGCATCGATGTGCGGCGCGGGCAGGGCCGCAATCAGGGCGTAAAGCAATGGCGCACCCACCAGCCCGGCGACAAAGGCCACACGCCAACCGAGGTCGCCGCGCACCGGCCGCAGCAGCCCGCCGAGGATGCCGCTGATGCCCGCGATGCGACCATTGAGCAGCACGAACAGGGCGGCGGCCAGGCCGATCAACAGGCCGCCCGAGAGCGCGGCCCAAGGGGTGAAGGCTTGCCAGTCGATCTGCATGGTGGGCGTGCTTTCTCTACTTTCGGGGTGCGGGTTCGGCGTGCAACAGCTCGGCCGGGTAGGGCTGGAGGTAGTCGGCCATCCGGGCCAGGGGCGCTTCGAGCCAGGCATCGTAGTCGGCTTCGGCCAGGATCACGACCATGCGCTTTTCTTCGCCGGGACGGTGCAGGCGGTTGAACACCGGATGCGCGTCGGCGTTGATCGTCAGCATCGTGAAGCTCAGCCACTCGCGGCCGTCGGGGCCGCGCCACCAGCCCCACAGGCCGGCGATGCCCATCGGCCGGCCGTCCTTGCGCGCCACGCTCCAGCGCACGGCTTTGCCGCTTTCCCACATCGGTTCGTAGATCGCTTCGGCCGGGATGATGCAGCGCCGGCCCTGCCGCCAAGCGTCGCGAAAGCTTGGTTTTTCGGCCACGGTTTCGCTGCGCGCGTTGTAGGTGCGGCGACCGAAGGCCAGGTCCTTGGCCCAATGCGGCAACAGCCCGAACAGGCCCAGGCGCAGGTCGCGTGCCAGCAGGGCGCGGTCGCGCTCGCGCACGATGAACGGCGCCAGGCCACCTGGGTAGAGGTCGGGCGGGATGGCATCGAGCGGCCGATCGACGCCGAAGTACTGGACCAGCCGGTCCTGCGCGGTGACGGGGTGGTAGTTGGCACACATGGCTTGCGGGCTACAGCGCAGAGGGGCTGTGCTACAGCTTGTTCAACGCAACGCCGCCTTCAAGTCGGCCAGCGTCGTCATCAAGGTCATCGGTTCGAGTGGTGAGGGATCGAGACGTGGGTGCCCCTGGATGTCGGTCAGGTCGGGTGATCGCGGCTGGCCGGGTAGACGATGCTTTCTTCCAGCGCGATGTGTTCGCGGTACAGCGCGGTGAAGACCACGGTCGCCGCGCGCAACGCGTCGAGGTCGTACCAGTTCTGCCCTTCGCCGACGGCGCGCAATTGCGGCGAGAGTTCAAGCCAATCCTCTTCCAGCCAGCCGTGGTCTTGCTGCAACCGCTGCACATGCTGCACCAGCGCCGCGTCGCCGCTGGCCAGCAGGCCGGGGAAGACCAGCGCTTCCTCGGCGGCGTGGTGCGGGCGTGCGCTGGCGTCGAAGAACTGGCAGATATCCGTGGCCAGCGCGCGCGCCGGCTCGTCCACCGCCGCGGCCTCGAGCGCCCCGAGCAGCAGCGCGAGTTGGTCGAGCCTGTGCAAGATCTGGCGGTGGGTCTGGTCGAGGGTTTCGAGCAGGGGCAGCGGCGGCGCGGCCGGGCGTGCCGGGCGGGGTTTGCGGGTCGGGGGCAGGGTCATGACGGGCTCCTGGGGAATGAGCCCGATTCTTCGACGCTGTACGGCGGGCCGCTTGTTTTGCATCAAGCGAGGCAGCGCTCAGACGCCGAGAAAGCCCGCCAGCGCCGCGCTGCTGGCCACTTCGTCGGCATTGCCGTGCAGCACCGCCTGGCCCTTTTGCAGCACCAGCGCGCTGTCGCTGTGGGTCAGCACGCGGCGGTAGTCGCGGTCGACGATCAGGGTGGCGATGCCGCTGGCGCGGATGTCAGCCACAACGCGCCAGATCTCGGCCACGATCAGCGGCGCCAGGCCCTCGGTGGCCTCGTCCAGGATGATCAGTTCGGGGTGCGTCATCAGCGCGCGGCCGATCGACAGCATCTGCTGCTCGCCGCCCGAGAGTTGCGCGCCCAGGCTGGCGTAGCGTTCCTGCAGGCGCGGGAAGGTGTGCAGCACGCGCTCCAGCGGCCAGTCATTGCGGCCGTTGGGGCCCGGGCGCTCGGCCATCACCAGGTTCTCGCGCACCGACAGGTTCGGGAACACGCCGCGGCCCTCGGGCACATAGGCCACGCCCAGGCGCGCCACCTCGTGCGGGCGGGCGCGCGAGATGTCCTGGCCGAACAGGTGGACGCTGCCTTGGCGCTGCGCCACATGGCCGAGCAGGGTGCGGATCAGGGTGCTCTTGCCCATGCCGTTGCGGCCGAGCAGGCCCAGCGTTTGGCCGCGGCCGATTTGCAGGTCGACACCGTGCAACACATGGCTCGAGCCGTACCAGGCGTGGATGGCGCGGGCATCTAGGATCAGGTCGGCTGTCGTGGCCATGTCGGTGGCCATGTCAGTGGCCTCCCAGGTAGGCGACCTGCACCGCCGGGCTCGATCGCACCGCTTGCGGCGTGTCGCAGGCGATCACGCTGCCGTTGACCATCACCGTGATCCGGTCGGCGATGCGAAACACGGCGTCCATGTCGTGCTCGACGAGCAGGATCGCGTGGCCGGTTTTCAACTCGGCCAGCAGGGCCAGCATGCGATCGGTTTCTTCGGCGCCCATGCCGGCCAGCGGCTCGTCGAGCAAGAGCACCTGGGGCGCGGTGGCCAGGCACATCGCGATCTCGAGCTGGCGTTTCTGGCCATGCGACAGCAGGCCGGCCGGGCGTTGCAGCAGCGCTTGCAGGCCGGCACGCTGGGCGGCGGCCTGCGCCGCGGCCGCGCTGGCGCTGCAGTGCTCGGCCGCGCTCCACAGGGCCCAGGGCTTTTGCGTGCTGGCCTGCGCGGCCAGGCGGCAGTTCTCGAAGACCGTGAAGCTCGGGTAGATCGTGTTGCGCTGGTAGCTGCGGCCCAGGCCGGCGCGGGCGCGGCGCGGTTGGGACCAGGCGGTGACGTCCTGGCCGAGCAGTTCGACGGTGCCGCTCGACGGCGCGATCTCGCCCGACAGGATATTGATCAGCGTCGACTTGCCGGCGCCGTTGGTGCCGATCACCGCATGCACCTTGCCGCGTTCGATTTCGATCGAGACCTGGTCGACCGCCACCAAGCCGCCCCAGCGGTGCGTGATCTCGCGCCCGCGCAGCAGGATGGGATCCTCATTCATCGCCGCGCTCCTTGGCGAGCTTGGTGCCGCGCAGGCGTGCGCGCAACTGCCCCGTCACACCCACCAGGCCGCGCGGCAGCAAGGCCACGCTGGCGATGATGGTCAGGCCCAGGCCCAGGTGCCAGTGTTTGGCGAAGGCGCCGAAGAGGGCTTCGCTCTTGAAAAACTCCTGCAACAGCGCGAAGGCAAAGGCGCCGATCAGCGCGCCGCGCAGATGGCCCAGGCCGCCGAGGATGATCATGATCAGCACGGCACCCGACTCGTGCCAGCTCAGCAACTCGGGGTTGACGAAGCCGTCCTTGACCGCGAACAGGAAGCCCGCCAAGCCGGCGATGCCGCCCGAGAGGGTGAAGGCGGCGAGCTTGTACGGGTAGGTTGAAAACCCGGTCGCTCGCATGCGTTGCTCGTTGACCTTGATGCCGGCCAGCGCGCGGCCGAAGCGCGAGCGCAGCAGCAGCGCGAGAAATCCGAAGGTGGCAGCCAGGCAGGCCAGCGTGAAGGTGTACAGCACCAGTGGCTTGCCCAGGTCGATCAGCGAGCCGAGCACCGGCTTGGCGTTCAAGTAGATGCCATCGGTGCCGCCTCCCAGCGGCGTGTCGTGCACCACGTAATAGGCCATCTGCGCGAAGGCCAGCGTGACCATGATGAAGTAGACGCCCTTGGTGCGCAGCGACAGCGCGCCGACCACCAGCGCATACGCGGCGGCCGCCAGCACGCACAGCGGCAGCAGCCAGGCCAGCGAGGCCGGGTCGGCGGGCGGCGACAACAGCACGGTGGCGTAGGCGCCGATGCCGAAGAAGGCGGCCTGGCCGAAGCAGACCAGGCCGGTGCTGCCGACGAGCAATTCCAGGCTCAGCGCCAGCACGGCATAGACCATGATCTTGGTCACCAGATCGATGCCGAACTTGCCGGCCACGAAGGGGTAGAGGGCCAGCGCCGCAAAGGCCGCGATGACGAAGAGCAGTTTGGATTTGTTCACTTCGGTCACCCGGCCTTGAACAAACCGTCGGGTTTCCAGAGCAGGATCACGGCCATCAACACATACACCAGCACGCCGGCCGCCTGCGGCACGAACACTTTGCCGAAGGTGTCGACCACGCCGATCAGCAAGGCGGCGACCAGCGCGCCGCGGATCGAGCCGATGCCGCCGATGACGACGACCACGAAACAGATGATCAGCACCGTGTTGCCCATGCCCGGGTAGACCGAGGACACCGGTGCCGCGACCATGCCGGCCAGCACGGCAATCGCCACGCCGGCCGCGAACACCACGCGGTAGAGGAACTTGATGTCGATGCCGAGCGACTGCACCATCTCGCGGTTGGTGCTGCCGGCGCGGATCATCATGCCTAGGCGTGTACGCGTGAAGACGATGTACATGCCCAGGGCCAGGGCCAGGCACACGCCCGAGATGAAGAGGCGGTAGACCGGGTAGGTCATCAACTCGCCCAGCGGCAGGGTGCCGGACAGGATGTCGGGCGCGGCCACGCCGTGCACGTCGTCACCGACGATCAGGCTGCGCAACTCCTCGAAGACCAGGATCAGGCCATAGGTCATCAGCACCTGTTGCAGGTGCTCTCGCTCATAAAGGAAGCTGAAGAACGCCCACTCGAGCACATAGCCGAGCAGCACGGCGAGCACCAGGCCGATGAACAGGGTCGAGAAGAACCCGCCGCCGAAGGTCGCCATCACCAAGGGCGCCAGTGCGTAGGCCATGTAGGCCCCGATCATGTAGAAGCTGCCGTGCGCCAGGTTGATCACGCCCATGATGCCGAAGATCAGCGTCAGCCCCGACGCCACCAGGAACAGCAGCAAGCCGTACTGGAGTGCGTTCAGGCACTGGATCAGGAAGGTGGCGAGGGTCATCGGCGATGTCGTTGGACGAATTCGGCAGCGGCTGCTATCAGCGCGTCGGGCTGGTCGCGGTGCGCCGAGTGGCCGCAGTCTGCCAGCTCGAGCAATTGCGTCTGCGGCAAGCGGCGGGCGATGCCGCGGATCTGCTCCATCGTGCCGTATTCGTCGTCCACCCCTTGCACCGCCAGCAGCGGGCAGCGGATGGTTTCGATCTCTTGCTCGATCGACCATTGTTTGAACGGCGGGTGCAGCCAGATGTCGTTCCAGCCCCAGAAGGGGGAGTCCGGGTCTTGATGGTGCTTGGCCAGGCGTTCGCGCAGGTCGGTCTCGAGGTAGGCCTGGCGCGCTTTGGCAATACTCGTGACCGCGAGGGCTTCGACCATGATGTGCGGCGCCAGCACCACCAGGCCCGATACGCGCGCCAGGTGTGCGGCGGCGTAGAGCAGGGCGATGGAGCCGCCATCGCTGTGGCCGAAGAGCCAGGGCGGGTGCGCGTCGGTGTCGACGCCCAGCGCCGACAGCAGCGCGGGCAGCACCTCATGCGCCTGGCGGTGCAGAAAGTCCACGCCCCAGGCCTCTTCGGCGGCGCGCGGCGTCGAGTGCCCATAGCCCGGACGCGAATACACCAGCCCGCGGCAGCCGGCCGCTTCGCACAGCGCTTGCGGAAAATCCTTCCACAGCGACAGCGAGCCCAGGCCTTCGTGCAGGAAGACGATCAGCGGCCTGCTCGCATCGCGCGCGCCGATCCAGCGGTGCTCGATTTGCACCGCGCGAGCGCGCCATTGCACTTCGACATGCTTGGGCCCGTGCTCCATCGCCGCGCTCACTGCGTGGGCTTGAAGCCGTTGGTGCTGACCTGCACGCGCACCGCACTGAGCCTGCCCTCGGCATCCGGCCGTGCTGCGATGAAGATCGTCTCGCCCGGCTCGATGTCGGCGCGCGTGCCCGGCTTCAAGTCGGCCAGCGTGACGGCCTGGGTGCCCGAGACGTTCACGCCGTCGGGCAGCGGCACTTCCAGCGCCCTGCCATCGCGCGTTGCCACCGAGATGGCCCTGCCGTCGAAGGCGGTCACGGTGCCGCGCAGGTTGGTGTTCTGCTGCGCCGATGCCGCGCTTGCGCACAGCAGCAGGGCGGTCAAGCCAATGGTTGCGCGATTCATGTCGTTGCCTTGTTGACGTGGAGGGTTCAAGCAGCGCGCGCTTCGAGCTCGCGCAACTTGAAGCGCTGGATCTTGCCCGTCGCGGTTTTGGGCAGCTCGGCCACGAACGCAATCTGGCGCGGGTACTTGTAGGGCGCGAGCTTGTCCTTCACGAAGGCCTTGAGCTCTGCGTCAGTCGCCTGCGCGCCGGCCTTGAGCACGACGAAGGCCTTGGTCTTGGTCAGGCCCTCGGCATCGGGCACGCCGATGACGGCGGCTTCGAGCACGGCCGGGTGCTGCACCAGGGTGGCCTCGACTTCGAAGGGCGAGACGTAGATGCCGCTGACCTTGAGCATGTCGTCGCTGCGGCCGCTGTAGGTGTAGGTGCCGTCGGCGTTGTGCACGTACTTGTCGCCGCTCTTGGTCCAGCCGCCCTGGAAGGTCTCGCGCGTTTTTTCGCGGTTGCCCCAGTACATCATCGCGGCCGACGGGCCCTGGATGTACAGGTCGCCCAGCTCGCCGTCGGGCACTGGCTTGCCGTCTTCACCGCGCAGCTCGATTTCGTAGCCGGGCACCGGCCAGCCGGTGGTGCCGTAGCGCACGTCGCCGGGGCGGTTGGACAGGAAGATGTGCAGCATCTCGGTCGAGCCGATGCCGTCGACGATATCGACGCCGAAGTGCGCGGAAAAGCGCTTGCCGACATCCGCCGGCAGCGCTTCACCCGCCGATGACACCAGGCGGACCGCCACCTCATGGCGCCCCGGCAGTGCCGGGCTGGCGAGCATGCCGGCAAAGCCGGTCGGTGCGCCATAGAACACGGTCGGCCGGACGCTCGAAGGGCGGCCTTCGCCACCCTGGCCGCCGACTTCGCCGCGCAGACGCTTGAAAGTGGCTTCGGGCGTCGGCCGTTCGGCCATCAGCAGGGTGGTCGCACCCACACTCATCGGGAAGGTCAGGGCGTTGCCAAGGCCATAGGCGAAGAAGAGTTTGGCGGCCGAGAAGCAGACATCGCTTTCGCGCAGTTGCAGCAGGCGCGTGCCGTACAACTCCGCCGTCCAGTAGGGGTTGGCATGCGAGTGCACGGTGCCCTTGGGCCGGCCCGTGGAGCCGGAAGAGTAGAGCCAGAACGCCGGGTCGTCGGCATTGGTGGATGCGGCCTTGGCCAGCGGCTGGTGCGCGGCGACGAAGGCCTCGAACTCGACTTCGGCAGGGTGCAGCGGCGTGGCATCGGAAGATGCCGCTTTCAGCGGCGCCAGGGGGCGCGAGACGATCACCTTGCGCACTTCATGGTCCGATTTGATCAGCGCCGAGGTCAGCGCCGGCAGGATGGCGCCCGACACCAGCACCGCCTGCGCACGCGAGTGCTCGAGCATGTAGGCGTAGTCGTCGGCGGTGAGCAGCGTGTTCACGGCCACAGGCACCAGGCCGGCAAAGATCGCGCCCAGGAAACTCACCGGCCAGTCATTGTTGTCGTGCATCAGCAGCAGCACGCGCTCTTCGCGGCGCAGGCCCAGCGCGCTCAGGCCGGCGGCCAGGCGTCGCACGCGCTGGTCGAGTTCACCGTAGCTGAGCGTGCACTGGTCATCGATGAAAGCGGCCTTGCCCGGGCGCGACGCATTGCGCTCGAGCAGGTGCTGCCCGATGTTGAATTTGGCGCTGGGTGCGGCAACCGGCGAATCGCTCATCACAGTCTCCAAGTGTCTCGTGGGACGCGGTCAGCGCGTGAATTCGATCGAGCCTTGCGGCAGCAGGTACAGCACCATCGCGCGGCCCTGCGTCACGGTCGGGCGGTGCGCACTGCCGGGCGGACAGACCATCCAGCCGGCGGGGCGGCCATCGAACTGGGCGTCGGCGTCGATCGGCATGATCAGGTCGATCTCGCCGTTCGGGTGTGTGTGGTGCGGGCCGGCGATGTCTTTCATGTCCACCACGTCGACCGAAAAGCCATGCAGATCATCGGCCGGCTTGAAGATGCGGCCGTAGCGGATGCCGCCGCTGTCTTCACCCATTCGGCGGTCGCACAGCCAGCCCTCGGCCACGCCCGCGACGCATGAAGTCTGCAGCGCGCGGAAGCTGGCACTTCCAGCGCCATGCTCCTGGTTGAGCCAGGCATCGAGGCTCGCATCGAGCGCGCGCCCGGCAAGCTGGCGGCTGAGGTCGGCGATTTGTCGGCGCAGGGTGGCGGGCGTCATGGCGGCAGGTCCTTGCAGAATCTTCGGCTTGCGGATTGGCGGAAGATGAATTATTGTGCTTGCGTGAACGATAAGACCGACAAAGCACCATGTCAAGCACTATATTGCATACACCGGGGTTAACACCGAGCGAGGTCGTGGCCGACGAGACGCCGCAGGGAGAGGCCAAGAACCCGTTTCTGGTCGCCCTGGGTGAGCGTGTGCGGGCCTTGCGCTCGCGTCGTGGCATGACGCGCAAGGCCGTGGCGCTGGCGGCCGATGTCTCCGAGCGGCACTTGGCCAATCTCGAATACGGCGTCGGCAACGCGTCGATCCTGATCCTGCTGCAAGTGGCCGGTGCCCTGCAATGTTCTCTTGCGGAGTTGGTCGGGGATGTGACGACGTCTTCGCCCGAGTGGCTGCTGATCCGCGAGCTGCTCGAGCACCGCGACGATGCCGCCTTGCGCCGCGCGCGGGTCGCCATCGGCGAGCTGTTCGGCACTGGCGGCGGCAATGCCCGGCGCAGCCCGCGCGTGGCCCTGGTTGGCCTGCGTGGCGCGGGCAAGTCCACGCTCGGGCGCATGCTCGCCGACGACCTCGGCTTCCCCTTCGTCGAATTGAGCCTGGAGATCGAAAAATTCGCCGGCTGCAGCGTCGCAGAAATCCAGGCCCTGTACGGCCAGAACGCCTACCGGCGCTACGAGCGGCGTGCGCTCGAAGAGGCGATCCAGATCCACAGCGAAGCCGTGATCGCATCGCCCGGCGGCCTGGTCTCCGACGCCGCCACCTTCAACCTGATGCTCGCGCATTGCACCACCGTGTGGCTGCAGGCCAAGCCCGAAGACCACATGAATCGCGTCATCGAGCAGGGCGATTTGCGGCCGATGGCCACCAGCAAGGAAGCGATGGAGGATCTGAAAGGCATCCTGGCGGGGCGCGCGGCTTTCTACTCGAAAGCCGACTTGAGCCTGGACACCAGCGCGCAGCCTTTGGCCTCGACTTTCAGATCGCTGCGGGCCATGGTGCGCGAAACCCTGGACCTCCCCGGATAAACCCTGGTCCGCAGAAAAACGCTTGCGATAGCCCCAGTACATGCACTATGATGCATCATCTGATCCAGATAAAATGCACTTTTGTGCTACCCAACAGGAGCCCTCTGTGACCACTGCCCCCCGCGTCGACTACCAGACCCATCCTTCGCAGTACAAGCACTGGAAACTCAGGTTCGAAGGCCCGGTGGCAACGCTGGCGGCGGATTTCGATGAGAACGCCGGTCTGCGCCCGGGCTACAAGCTCAAGCTCAACAGCTACGACCTGGGCGTCGACATCGAGCTCAACGACGCGATCAACCGCATCCGCTTCGAGCACCCCGAAGTGCGCACCGTGGTGTTGACCAGCGCCAAGGAAAAAGTCTTCTGCTCCGGCGCCAACATCTTCATGCTCGGCGTGTCGAGCCATGCCTGGAAGGTCAACTTCTGCAAGTTCACCAACGAGACGCGCAACGGCCTGGAAGATTCAGCCCGCCACAGCGGCCTGAAGTTCCTGGCCGCGGTGAACGGCGCCTGCGCCGGCGGGGGCTATGAAGTGGCGCTGGCCTGCGACGAGATCATCCTCGTCGATGACCGCGCGTCGGCGGTGAGCCTGCCCGAAGTGCCGCTCCTGGGCGTACTGCCGGGCACCGGCGGCCTGACCCGCGTCACCGACAAGCGCCATGTGCGGCACGATCTGGCCGATATTTTTTGCACCAGCGTCGAAGGCGTACGCGGTCAGAAGGCGGTGGACTGGCGTCTGGTGGACGCCATCGCCAAGCCCGCCGTGTTCGCGCAA
>JANOKY010000305.1:0-2621 GCA_031419635.1 Burkholderiales bacterium
GGGGCGCAGAGTGCGGCCGAGAATATCGTCAAGTGCGTGCGCCGCTGCGGCCTCGAGGTCGACCAGTTGGTGCTCAACCCGAGCGCGTCGAGCCATGCCGTGCTGTCGGCCGACGAGAAGGAACTCGGCGTGGCGATGGTCGACATCGGCGCCGGCACCACCGATGTGCAGATCTTCACCGGCGGCTCGGTGCGCCATACCGCGGTGATCCCGATCGCCGGCGACCTGATCACCAGCGACATCGCAATGGCGCTGCGCACCCCGACCAAGGATGCGGAAGAGATCAAGGTCGAGTACGGCGTGGCCAAGCAACTGTTGGCCGATCCGAGCGAGAACCTCGAGGTGCCGGGCCTGGGCGACCGCGCGCCGCGCCTGCTGTCACGCCAGGCCCTGTCGGGCGTGATCGAGCCGCGCATCGAAGAGATTTTCTCGCTGGTGCACCAGGTGATCCGCGACTCGGGCTACGAAGAGCTGCTGTCGAGCGGCATCGTGATCTGCGGCGGCTCGGCGGTGATGCCGGGCATGGTCGAGCTCGGCGAAGACATCTTCCTCAAACCCGTGCGGCGCGGCAACCCGCTCTACGCCGGGGCGCTGTTCGACATGGTGGCCAACCCGCGTTCGGCCACCGTGATGGGTTTGCTCGAAGAGGCGCGCCTGGCGCGCATCCGCGGGCACAAGGTGGCGGCGAAAGCCGGCTCGGTGACGACCGTGATCGGCCGCGCCAAGGATTGGTTTCTGGGGAATTTTTAAGACGACAGACGAAGGGCCCGCTGAGGCTCGGTAATTGGGTATCCACTTTTTGTACGGCAACTGCACTCTCACGAAGGAGCACACATCATGGCGATTGAAATGATCGAAGAGTTTGACCAGGGCACACGCATCAAGGTCATCGGGGTCGGCGGCGGCGGCGGCAATGCTGTCGAGCACATGATCGCCAACGACGTGCAAGGCGTGGAATTCATCTGCGCCAACACCGACGCGCAGGCGCTGAACCGCAGCAATGCGAGCCAGATCCTGCAGCTCGGCAGCACCGGCCTGGGGGCGGGCGCCAAACCCGAAGCCGGCAAGGCCGCGGCCGACGAAGCAGCCGAGCGCATCCGCCAGGCCATCGACGGCGCGCACATGCTGTTCATCACCGCCGGCATGGGCGGCGGCACTGGCACCGGCGCGGCGCCGGTGATCGCGCGCATCGCCAAGGAGATGGGCATCCTGACCGTGGGCGTGGTCACCAAGCCGTTCGACTTCGAGGGCAACCGGCGCATGAAGGCCGCCGACATCGGCGTCTCGGAGCTGGAAGCCAATGTCGATTCGCTGATCGTGATCCTGAACGAAAAGCTGCTCGAAGTGCTGGGCGACGACGTAACGCAGGAAGAGGCCTTCGGCCATGCCAACGACGTGCTGCGCAACGCGGTGGGCGGCATCAGCGACATCATCCATGTGCCGGGCCTGGTCAACGTCGACTTCGAAGACGTCAAGACCGTGATGAGCGAGCCCGGCAAGGCGATGATGGGCACGGCCTCGGCCAGCGGCCCCGACCGTGCCAAGAAGGCCGCCGACCTGGCCGTTGCCTGCCCGCTGCTCGAAGGCATCGACCTCAGCGGCGCGCGTGGCGTGCTGGTGCTGATCGCGGCGAGCAAGGCCAACTTCAAGTTGAGTGAATCGCGCAATGCGATGAATACGATCCGCCGCTACGCCGCCGAAGACGCGCATGTGATCTACGGCACCGCCTACGACGAAGGCCTGGGCGACCAGTTGCGCGTGACGGTCATCGCCACCGGCTTGTCGCCCGCCAAGCGCATCCAGCAAAGCACGCCGATGAGCGTGGTGCACAGCGCTCTGCGCACCGGCACCGACAACCTGCCGATCATGAGTACGACGCCCGGCTCGAACGGCAGCACGCCCACCGTGCCGCCGCAGGACTACAGCCACCTGAGCACCCCCAGCGTCTGGCGCCACGGCCGCACCCAGGCGGCGGCCAAGGTCGATGCCCTGGCCAGCAACGGCATGGACGAGATCGAGATCCCGGCCTTCCTGCGCAAGCAAGCCGATTGATCGGCCTGCCCATTCACTCCCTCCCCCACTGGGGGAGGGCCGGGGTGGGGGCCCGCGGTGCAAGGACACCCCACGTCCCCGACAATCCCCCCATGCTCCAACAACGCACCCTCAAATCCCTGACCCGCGCAGTCGGCCTGGGCGTGCACAGCGGCCAGAAGGTAGAACTCACCCTTCGCCCATCCCCACCCAACACCGGCATCGTCTTCCGCCGCACCGACCTGCCGCAGCCGGTGACGATCCCCGTCAACCCGCAGGCGGTGTGCGACACGCGCATGGCCTCGACCATCAGTGCCGGTGGCGACCCGGGCGCGCCCAAGGTGCAGACCGTCGAACACCTGCTGTCGGCCTGCGCCGGCCTGGGCCTGGACAACGTGGCCATCGACATCACGGCCGACGAAGTGCCGGTGCTCGACGGCTCGGCCGCCAGCTTCGTGTTCCTGCTGCAAAGCGCGGGCATCGAATTGCAGAACGCGCCCAAGCGCTTCATCCGCGTGTTGAAGCCCGTGGAAGTGCGCGACGGCGAGGGCGACAGCCTGAAATGGGCGCGCCTGGAGCCGCACCACGGC
>JANOKY010000306.1:0-9750 GCA_031419635.1 Burkholderiales bacterium
CGAAGCACCTGCGCGATGTGCGCAAGCACGGCGAGGAACTGGGCCTGAGCGGCGAGGAAACCGCGTTCTACGACGCGCTCGCCGAGAACGGATCGGCGAGAGATGTGATGAAGAGCGACACGCTGCGACTGATGGCCCGCGAGCTGACCGAAATGGTCAAGAAGATGCCCAAGCTCGACTGGACCGAGCGCGAGTCGGTGCGGGCGAGCCTGCGCCGCAATGTCCGCCGGCTGCTGGCCAAGTACGGCTACCCGCCGGACTTGGCGGAAGGCGCGACGCAGCTCGTGTTGCGTCAGGCGGAGTTGTCGACGGAGAACTCGGCTTATCAGGTTGGCTTCGATCAGTGACGAGAGGCTCAACGACAGAATGCCTCAGACGGCGCTTCGCGCCGCCGCGGATGCCGGGCGCTACGTGGCAGCAATCCGGAACCTCTAATAGCCGCTCTAACTCTGAAGCGGACGTCTGGCAATGGAAGTCCTCCGGCCGCTCATGGCCGAGAGGGTCAGTTCCCCTCTCAAACACAAGCGTCCGCTTCCTGCGCTATCTGCAGCTCACGCCGGGCGCCCCGAGATGCCGCCCGCCCTACGCGCGCGCGTGCGCCGGGTCGAGCATCAACGCCTGACTGCCGCTGTCGATCACCTGCGACACGATGCTCTCGAAGCGGATGACGACGCTGCGCCAGTCGATGCGGCACGCCGTTTCGCGCGCCGCGGCGCCGAGCGATGCGCGCAGCGCAGCGTCGTGCGCCAGCGGCAGCGCGGCGCTTACGAAGGCCGGCAGGTCGGTGCCTGACGCGAGCAGGCCGTTGCGGCCGTGCGCGATCAACTGCCCGGCCGCGGCGCTGTCGAAGGCGACGACGGGCAGGCCGCTGGCCATCGCTTCGGTGGTGACGTTGCCGAAGGTCTCGGTCAGGCTCGGGAACAGGAAGACATCGGCCGACGCGTAGTGCGCCGCGAGGTCGTCGCCGCTGCGGTGGCCGGCGAAGATCGCCTGCGGGCAGCGTGCGCGCAGCGTGTCGCGCAGCGGGCCGTCGCCGACGAACAGCAGCTTCGTGTGGCTGCGCTTCGCGCGCAGCGCCTCAAAGGCGGCGAGCACCGCGTCGAGGTTCTTCTCGGCGGCCAGGCGGCCGACATAGGCGAGCACGAGCGCGTCGTCGCCGGCGCCCCATGCGCTGCGCAGCGCGGCGTTGCGCTTGGCCGGATCGAACTGGCGCGTATCGACGCCGCGGCCGACGACGTGCAGGCGCTCGAAGCCGCGTGCGGCCAGATCGCTGCGCAGCGCTTCGGTGGGCACCATCGTGCAGCTCGCGCGGTTGTGGAACTTGCGCAGGTAGGCCAGGATCGGCTTGGCCAGCCAGCCGATCCCGTAGTGCTGGCCATAGGCGTGGAAATTGGTGCGGAAGTCCGACGTGACCGGCAGCTGCAGGCGGCGCGCGGCCTGCAGCGCCGACCAGCCCAGCGGCCCTTCGGTGGCGATGTGCACCACGTCGGGCCGGCGCAGGGCCCACAACTGCACGAGCGCGGCCTTCGAGGGCACGCCCATGCGCAGGTGGGGGTAGCGCGGCACGGGCCACGAGCCCGTCAGCACCTGCTCATGCGAGGCGCCGTACTGGCTGTCGCCGCTGCCCTGGCGCGGGCGGATCAACTGCAGATCGTGATGGCGGGCGCGCAAGCCTTCGACGATGCGCGCCATCGACATCGCCACGCCGTTGACTTCGGGTGGCCAAGTCTCGGTGACGACCGCGATGCGCAGCGAACGCGGGCTGGCGCGCAGGCTCAGGGCGATCAGGGCCGTGGGTGCGTCGCGCTTCATGTCAGCAATGATGAACACGCTGTGCAACGGTTCGATGACAGCCGATCGTCACGGCGTTTTCACGCAAGCCCGTCACCATCGCGACACGCAACCACCTCCGGAGCGCCATGCCCACCTTCCTGCGCACCCTCGCCGTCCAACGCTGGGACGACCACCGCTACTACCACCACAGCCGCATCAACCAGAGCCTGCACCTGGTCAGCGCGATCAGCTTCGTCGTCGCCTACGGCCTACTGTTCGTCGATCCGGCCTGGGCCGCGATCCTGGCCTGGATGGTCTCGATGACGACGCGTCAGGCGGGCCACTTCTTCTTCGAGCCACGCGGCTACGACGAGATCAACCAGGCCACCGACGAGCACAAGGAAGCGATCAAAGTCGGCTACAACATCCAGCGCAAGATCGTGCTGATGAGCGCCTGGGCCGGCATCCCGCTGGTGCTGTGGTTGTCGCCGTCACTGTTCGGCTGGATCGAGCCTGCGGTGGGCTTCACGGCCTACCTGCACGACGTGGGCCTGGCCTGGCTGGCGCTGGGTGTCGCGGGTCTGCTGTTTCGCGTGGCCCAGCTCTGGGTGCAGCAGGACGCCATCCAGGCGCTGGCCTGGCTGACCAAGATCCTCACCGATCCGTTCCACGACATTTGGCTGTACCACAAGGCGCCGCTGCACCTGCTGCGCGGCGAAAGATGAGACCACCCCCGGAGCGCCTTCGGCGCTCCCCCTCAAGGGGGCAACGCCAGCGGCCTGGCAAAGCCAGCTCCGCGGCGGTCGCTGGGTTTACCGCAGGCGCACTTGCAGCATCTCTCTGAGCACGCTGCGCCGGATCGACTTCGCGGTCATCGCAGCGTCGTGCCACCACCAGCCGTCGGCCTTCATTTCGACGCAGGCGGCGACGAAGCGGTCCGCCACCGCATCGAAGGCCGCGTCGTCGTAGTTCAGGCTGAAGATCAGGCGCCCGGTGCCGATCCACGACAGCGCCAGGCCATGCACGCGCAGGTAGTACTGCAGCAGCCAGTGGTAGCGGCCGGGCTGAGGGTAGAGCACGGTCCAGATGGACGACAGGTTGGCCACGCGCACGGGCACCTCGGCCTCCTGCAGGCGCGCGTTCAGGCGCGCGGCGCGCGCGTTCCAGCGCTCATCGAGGCCCTCGTACAGCGCCGCAACCTCGGGCGTGCGCAGGTGATCGAGGAAGGCCGCCATCGCGCCCATCACATACGGGTGGGCGTTGAAGGTGCCGCGCGCGAAGCAGCTGTCGGCCGGGCGCTCCACGCGAAAGCGTTTCATCAGTTCACGCTTGCCGCAGACGACGCCCACCGGCAGCCCGCCGCCGAGCGTCTTGCCGTAGGTGACCATGTCGGCGCGCACGCCGAAGTAGTCCTGCGCGCCGCCGGGCGCCAGGCGAAAGCCGACGAAGACCTCGTCGAAGATCAGCACGATGCCGCGCTCGGTGCAAACCTCGCGCAGGCGCTTCAACCATTCGGCATAGGCCTCGCGGTTGAATTCGGCGCGGCGCGAACCGTCGATCAACTGCGAGTCGCCCGGCGCGTTGGCGTTCGGGTGCAGCGCCTGCAGCGGATTGACGAGTACGCAGGCAATGTCGCGCCGTGTGCGCAGCACCTTGAGCGAGCGCTCGTCCATGTCGCGCAGCGTGTAGGTCTCGCGCGGCGGCAGCGGATTGCCGGGCCCCGGCTGCACGTCTTCCCACCAGCCGTGGTAGGCGCCGCAGAAGCGCACCAGGTACTTGCGCCTGGTGTGGTAGCGCGCGAGGCGCACCGCCTGCATCACGGCCTCGGTGCCGGACATGTGGAACGACACCTCGTCCAGGCCCGAGATTTCTTTCAGCCGTTCGGCGTTGGCCAGCGCGTCCGGGTGCAGGCCGCCGAGCACAGGGCCGAGCGCGCGCGCCCGCTCGGCGCCTTCGTCGATGCAGGCCTTGTAGAAATCGGTGCCGAACAGGTTGACGCCGTAGGAGCCGGTGAGGTCGAAGAAGCGGTTGGCGTCGAGGTCTTCGACCATCACGCCGTCGGCCGCGCGCAGGAAGCTGCCCACGCGCAGGTGCTCGCGCACGAGGGGTGCGTACTGGAAGGGCACGCGGTAGCGGCCGGTGAACTGCAGGTCGGAGATCGATTCGCGCGCCCGCTCCGTCAACGCCACGCTTTGCGGCCAGCGCTGGGCGAAGGTGGTGGCCAGGCGCGCGAAGGCGTCGCGCCGCTGCGCCTGCACGTCGGCCGGCGCGCCGTCACTGGCGAAGAAGCGCGCCTCGTCGTAGGCGTAGCCCGGCACCCAACCCGCCAGGCGCTTGGCCCAGCGCGAATGGCCGGCGAGAGAGCGGTGCTTGGCCCGCGACAAATCCAGCCGCCGCTTGGCGGCCGGCAGTAGCGCCAACGCACCGAGCGCGAGCGCAATCGAACCGAAAGTGTTTTCCATGCAGCCCGTTGTAGACGAGTCCGTTGACAAAGCGATGAAAAACGCCGCACCGCCGCCGCGTCTGTGGCGCCTGTTCCAACAGGAAGACCTGAACTTCCTGCTCACCAACCGCGTGCCGCGCATCGCGCTGACACGCCTGATGGGCCGCGTGAGCCGCATCCAGAGCCCGTTCTTCACGCGCGCGGCGATTGCGCTGTGGCGCCTGTTCACCGATCTCGACCTCAGCGAGGCCAAACAGCAGCGCTTCGATTCGATCCAGGCCTGCTTCACGCGCGAGCTGCGCGACGGTGTGCGGCCGATCGACGCGCGCCCCGAGATCCTCGCCAGCCCGTGCGACGCGATCGTCGGCGCCTGCGGCCGTGTCGGGCGCGGCCAACTGTTCCAGGCCAAGGGCATGCCGTATGCGCTTGCCGACCTGTTCGGCCCTTCGCAGGACAGCAGCGTCTTCGAGGGCGGCAGCTACGTCACGCTGCGCCTCACGTCGGCGATGTACCACCGCTTCCACGCGCCGCACGACGCGACGGTGGAGCACGTGACTTACCTCAGTGGCGATACCTGGAACGTCAATCCGATCGCGCTGGCGCGCGTCGAACGCCTGTTCTGCCGCAACGAGCGTGCGGTCGTGCGCCTGCGTCTGGCACACGGCGGGCACGAAGTCGCGCTGGTGCCGGTGGCGGCGATCCTGGTCGCAAGCCTGCGCTTTCACTTCCTCGACGTGAAGCGCACGCTGCGCCAGCGCGGCGCCAACGAGACCTCGTGTCATGCGACGCTGGCCAAGGGCCAGGAGATGGGCTGGTTCGAGCATGGCTCGACGATCCTCGTCTTCGCGCCACCGGGTTTCGCGCTCGCCGAGGGCATCACGCCCGGTGCAGCGCTGCGCATGGGGCAGGCGCTGATGCGGCTACTGCCGGCATGACACATGCCTGACACCGGCGCGTCACGGCGTGGCGACAGCATCGTCGCCATGAAAACGATCGACCTCGTGTACTTCAACGCCGGCGGCGGCCACCGCGCGACCGCCCTCGCACTGCAGTCGGTGATGGCGACGCAGGACCGGCCCTGGCTCGTGCGCCTGGTCGATCTGGCGCGCGTGCTCGATCCGCAATCGAGCTTTCGGCGCCTGATGGGCTTCGATCCCGAGCAGATCTACAACAAGCGCCTGCAGCGTGGCTGGACGCTCGGCCTGGCACAAGAGTTGAAGCTGCTGCAGGGAGCGATCCGCTGGGCTCACCCGTCGTTGTTGCGCACGCTACAGAGCCATTGGGCGAGCACCGAGCCGGATCTCGTCGTTTCGCTCGTGCCCAACTTCAACCGCGTGCTCTGCGAGTCGGTGGCCAGCGCGCTGCCCGGCGTGCCCTTCGCGACGGTGATGACCGACATGGCCGACCACCCGCCGCACTTCTGGATCGAGCCCGGCCAGGCGCAGACCCTCGTCTGCGGCACGCCGCGTGCCGCCCAGCAGGCGCGCGCGGCCAGCTACTCGAACGAGCAGATCGTGCTGACCTCGGGCATGGTCATCATGCCCTCGTTCTACAACCTGCCGCGCGCGGACCGACCACAGGCGCGCCGCGCGCATGGGCTCGACCCCCTGCGCCCGACCGGCGTGGTGATGTTCGGCGGCCAGGGCTCGTTGCAGATGCTGCGCATCGCCAAGGCGCTCGACGGCGTGCAACTCGTACTCCTGTGCGGCCGCAACGAAGCGCTCGCCGCGCGCCTGCGTGCGCTCACGCGCAGCGCGCCGCACGCGGTGTTCGGCTTCACCGACGACGTGGCCTCGGTGATGCGCCTGGGCGACTTCTTCATCGGCAAACCCGGCCCCGGGTGTCTGAGCGAAGCGGTGCATCTGGGTCTGCCGGTGATCACGCTGCGCAATGCGTGGACGATGCCGCAGGAGCGCTACAACGCCGAGTGGGTGCAGGCGCAGGGCGTGGGCATCGTGATCCGTTCGCTCGACGAGATCGGCGCGGCGGCGTCGCAGGTGATCGAAGGCCTGCCGGCGCTGCACGCGGCGACTACGCGCATCGACAACCGCGCAGTGTTCGAGATCCCCGACATCTTTGCCGACCTGCTGGAGAGGTCTGTCGCGTCGCGGCGCTGGGGGCTCGAGAAGCAAGCGGCCTGAGCCGAGCCTCAGCGCCAGAGCAGGGCTTCGGCGGCGCCCAGCGCCGGCTCGGGCAGCGCTGCTGGCGCGACCTTGATCCGTGGGGCGCTCACCGGGGCCGCGTCGGCGCTGCGGTCGATGATCTCCAGCCGTCCGTCGTGGTGTTCGACCAATGCGGTGAGGCTCTCGACCCAGTCGCCGTCGTTGCAGTAGAGGATGCCGTCGATCTCGCGCATTTCGGCGTGGTGGATGTGGCCGCAGACGACGCCGTGCGCGCCGCGCTTCCTGGCCTCGCGCGCTACGGCGACCTCGAAGTCGTCGATGTAGCTCAATGCGCGCTTGACCTTGTGCTTCAGGTACTTCGACAGGCTCCAGTACGGCAGGCCGAGCCGCCCGCGCGCGCGGTTGAACCAGCGGTTGACCTTGAGCGTGAACTCGTAGGCCGCGTCGCCGACATAGGCCAGCCACTTGGCGCACTGGATCACGCCGTCGAACAGATCGCCGTGGGTGATCCACAGGCGCCGCCCGTCGGCGGTCACGTGCATGCAGTCGTCCACGACCTCGATGCCGCCGAAGCTGTGCGTCACGTAGCGGCGCGCGAACTCGTCGTGGTTGCCCGGCACGAAGACCACGCGCGTGCCCTTGCGCACCTTGCGCAGCAGCTTCTGCACCACGTCGTTGTGCGCCTGCGGCCAGTACCAGGTGCGGCGCAACTGCCAGCCGTCGATGACGTCGCCGACGAGGTAGATCGTCTCGCAATGCGTGTCGCGCAGAAAATCGAGCAGCGCCTCGGCCTGGCAGCCGGGCGTGCCCAGGTGCAGGTCGGAGATCCACACCGTGCGCACGTCGAGCTTGGCGGCGGCGCGCTCGTCGTCGTCGTCCATGAACTCGGGGCGAGGCGTCATGGTCGCCCATCGTGACGCCGGTGCGTGACCGGCGCGTGACCCTGTGGTGCGTGCGCGTCTGCGCGCCGCGGATCAACGCAGGCGCCTGAAGCTCAGGCGGCCAATGAGTTGCTCGTCGGCATGGCGCATCGTCTGCTCGGAGACGATCTCGATCAGGCCGCGATCGGCCAACTGCTTGAGCTCGCGCGCCGAATCGTCGTAGACGAAGGGGGCGCATGGGGGGGTGCTTTCTGCGCCTGCGGAAAACCTGAGCGGTCGTGGCGCGGTCACAATCGTCCCCCTTTCTGGGCGGCAAGACAAGATCCAGTGCAGGAAATTGAAGTCAAGTTGCAAGTGCCGGCGGCCAGGCGCGACGCCGTGATGAGCGCCATCCTGCGCGGCCGCGCGACGCGCGCGCACTTTCGCGCGCAATATTTCGACACGCCGGACCGTCGCCTGGCCGCGGCCGGCCTCGCGGCGCGGGTGCGACGCGAGGGCCGGCGCTGGGTGCAGGCGGCCAAAGGGACCGGCGACGGCCTCCTGGCGCGCCTCGAACACGAAGTGCCCTTGGGCACGGCGCGCGCCGCGCCGGCCTTCGACATCGCGCGCCACGCCGGCACGCGCGTCGGCGACGCCTTGCGCGAAACGCTGGCGGGGCAGGACGCCACGCTCGGCCTGCGCTTCGAAACCGACGTGTGGCGCACGCGGCGCGAACTGCTCGTGGGCGGCGCGCGCATTGAGATCGCGTTCGACGAAGGCGTGTTGCGCGCGGGTGAGAGCACGCTGCCGGTGTGCGAGGTGGAATTCGAGCTGTTGGGTGGCCCGGTGTCGGGCTTGATCGAAGCCGCTGCGCATTGGGCCGCGCGGCATGGGTTGTGGATTGATGTGCGCAGCAAGGCCGAGCGCGGCCATTGGCTCGCCGATGGATGCGGCGCGGTCCCCGCCACCAAGGCCGCAATGCCCCATGTGTCGCGCGTCAGTGCGCCCGCAGCGGCCTTGCGCGAGTGCCTGCGCTGTGCCTTGGCGCAGGTGCTGGCCAATGGCGCGTGGATCGCCGCCGCCGCCGGCCAGCCCGAGCATGTGCATCAGGCGCGCGTCGGGCTGCGCCGCCTGACGACACTGCTGCGCGAATTCGGCGCCTGGTCCGACGCGGCCGACGTGCAATGGAGCGACGGCGCACGCAGCATGTTCAAGGCGCTGTCGGCCACGCGCGACCGCGACGCGGTTGCGGCATGGCTGGGCCCCGCCTTGCGCGCGGCCGGCGGTACGCTGCCCAGCCTGGGCGAAGCCGCGCCCGCGAGCGACGCAGCGGCGGTCTTTCGCTCGTGCGAAACCACGCAATGGCTGCTGCAATTGCTGGCCTTCGTGCAGCCGCCACCGTCGCTCGATGGCGCAGCCGGTGACTTGCGCGCGCTGGCCCGGCCGCGCCTCGCGCGCCTGCACCGCCAGGTGCATCGTGCCGGGCAGGAATTCGATGCGCTTGACGACGCGGCACGCCACCGCGCACGCAAGCGGCTCAAGCGCCTGCGCTACGCCACCGAGAGCTTGTCGGCGCTGTGGCCCGTCAAGGCCTGGGCGGTTTACGCACAGCGCCTGCGCGACGCCCAAGAGGCGCTCGGCCGCTTGCAGGACGCGACAGTGGCCGAGACGATGCTGCGCGACGCGGCTGCGCTCGATGTCGATGCGGCCTTCGCCCTCGGCTGGCTTGCCGCCCGGCGCGATGGCCTGGTGGCCGACGCGGGCCGCGCCCTGCGCGCCCTCGGCGCGGTGCCGAAGTTCCTGCGATGAATCAGGCGGGCATGACCGTCAAGCCGCGAGCGCCTGCGCCGCGCGTGCGGACTCGCGCTTGGGCGGCAGCACCGGGCGCCCGATGCTGACGTATTCGAAGCCCGACTCGGCCATCAACTCCGGCTCGTAGAGGTTGCGGCCGTCGAAGATCAGCGGCGCGGCCATCGTCTCGCGCAGGCGCGCGAAGTCGGGGCTGCGGAATTCGCGCCACTCGGTGACGATCAAGAGCGCATCGGCGCCCTGCGCTGCGGCGTACGGGTCGGGCGCGAATTCGAGGCCCGCGCGCGCCGGCCACTGTGCGGCGGCCGCCGGCATCGCCACTGGGTCGAATGCGCGGATGCGTGCGCCGCGGCGCAACAGCTCGTCGCTGATCACGCGGCTGGGCGCCTCGCGCAGGTCGTCGGTGCCGGGTTTGAACGCGAGGCCCCAGAGCGCGAACGTCGTGTGTGTGAGGACCTCGCCGAAGCGCTCGACGACGCGGCGCGCGAGCAGGTGGCGCTGGCGGTCGTTGATCTGCCGCGTGGCGTTGACCAGGGCCATCGGCACGCCGGCGTCGCGGCCCATGCGCGCCAGCGCCTGCACGTCCTTCGGGAAGCACGAACCGCCCCAGCCGCAGCCGGCGTAGAGGAAATGGCTGCCGATGCGCGGGTCGCTGCCGATGCCCAGCCGCACCTGCTCGATGTCGGCGCCGCTGTGCTCGGCCAGGGCCGCAACCTCGTTCATGAAGCTGATGCGCAGCGCG
>JANOKY010000307.1:0-1805 GCA_031419635.1 Burkholderiales bacterium
CAGCGACGTCAGCAACGCTTCGCGCACGATGCTGTTCGACATCCGCCACAACACCTGGGACCACGAGCTGCTCAAGGCGCTGCACATTCCCGACAGCGTGCTGCCGCAGGTCCATCCGTCGTCGCATGTCTATGGCCAGACCGATGCGGCGTTGTTCGGCGCGCCGATAACGATTGCCGGCGTTGCGGGCGATCAGCAAAGCGCTTTGTTTGGACAAGCCTGCTTCAAGGCCGGGCTGGCGAAGAACACCTACGGCACCGGCTGCTTCATGCTGATGCACACCGGCGAGCGCTTCGAGGCCAGCGCCAACGGCCTGATCACCACCGCCGCGGCACAGCCCACCGCCACGCCCGAATACGCGCTCGAAGGCAGCGTCTTCATCGGCGGCGCCGTGGTGCAGTGGCTGCGCGATGGCCTGAACGCCATCAAGGGGTCGGGCGAAGTCCAGGGCCTGGCCGAGAGCGTGCCCGATGCCGGCGGCGTGATCTTCGTGCCGGCGTTCACTGGCCTGGGTGCGCCGTACTGGAAGGCCGATGCGCGCGGCGCCATCGTCGGCCTGACACGCGGCAGCACGGTGGCGCACATCGCACGCGCGGCGTTGGAGAGCATCGCCTTCCAGAGCGCCGCCCTGCTCACGGCGATGAGCCGCGACGCAGTGGGCGCCGGCAGCGCGCCGGTCGCCGAGTTGCGCGTTGACGGCGGCGCCTGCGTCAACAACCTGCTGATGCAGTTCCAGGCCGACCTGCTCGGCATCCCGGTGGTGCGGCCCAAAGTGATCGAAACCACCGCACTCGGCGCCGCCTACCTCGCGGGCCTGGCCGTCGGTGTCTATAAGAACCTCGACGAACTCGCCGCGCAATGGCAAGTCGAGCGCCGCTTCCTGCCCACGCTGCCGCGCGAGCGCGCCGCCGAGTTGATGGCGAACTGGGAACGCGCGGTGCGGCAGAGCGTCGCGGCCTGACAATCACGCTGCTCACGAGGAGATTCCGATGATTCGACGCACGCTGCTCGGCATTGCCGCCGCCACCCTGGCCGCGCTCGCAGCCCCTGCGTTTGCGCAAGACAACTGGCCCAGCAAGCCCGTCAAGATCGTCAGCCCGTTCCCGGCCGGCGGCACCAGCGACATCATGGCGCGGATGGTTGCCGACGCGCTGTCCAAGGAGTTGGGCCAGCAGTTCATCGTCGACAACATCGGCGGCGCGGGCGGCACCATCGGCACGCTGCGCGCGGCCAAGGCGACAGCCGATGGCTACACCCTGGTGCAGACCGGTGTCGGCCAGAACGCCGTCGCGCATGGCCTGGACCCGAAGCTGGGCTACGACTCGCTGCGCGATTTCGTCCACATCGCCCAGGTGCACTCCGGCCCCAACGTGCTGGTGGTCAACGCCAGCACGCCGTTCAAGAGCTTCAAGGAACTCGTTGACTACGTACGTGCCCATCCGGGCAAGCTCAACTACGGCTACACCCATGCCGCTTCGGGCCACATGGCGATGGAGCTGCTCAAGCAGCGCGCCAGTGAATGTCCGAAAGGCACCAAGGGCTGCAACGGCTTCTTCATGGTCGGCATCCCGTACCGCGGCGGCGGGCCGATGATGCAGGATCTGCTGGGCGGCCAGATCCCGCTGATGTTCATCAACCAGGACGTGGCCCTGCCGCATGTGAAAGCCGGCAAGCTGCGCGCGCTGGCCGTCAGCAGCCTGCAGCGCAACCCCCTCTACCCGGATGTGCCGACGGTGGCCGAGAGCGGCTTCGCCGGCTTCCAGGCGCTGTCGTGGTCGGGCCTGTCGGCCATCAAGGGCACGCCA
>JANOKY010000308.1:0-1769 GCA_031419635.1 Burkholderiales bacterium
TGCGCGGCCTCCGGCTACGCGGTGCATTTCTTCCCGACCGGGCAAGGCAACGTGATCGGCAACCCGATCCTGCCGGTGATCAAGATCTGCGCCAACCCGCGCACGGTGCGCTTGATGAGTGAGCATGTCGATGTCGATACCTCGGCGCTGTTGCAGCGCGAGCTGACGCTCGACCAGGCTGGTGACCAGCTACTCGAATGCATGCTGCGCACCGCCAACGGGCGGCTGACCGCGGCCGAGGCACTGGGCCACCGCGAGTTCGTCATGACGCGGCTCTACGAGTCGGCCTGAGTCCGCTATGGCGCGGATCGTCATTGCAGAGTTCATCGACGAACGTGCGCTGCCGCCGCTGCGCGCGGCGCACAAGGTGCTGTACGACGCCAAGCTGGTCGATGACGCGCCACGGCTGATGGCTGAATGTGCGACCGCCGACGCGCTGATCGTGCGCAACCGCACCCAGGTGCGCGGCGACCTGCTGGCGGCACTGACCCGCTGCAAGGTCGTCGGTCGGCTCGGCGTCGGCCTGGACAACATCGATGTGGCGGCTTGCGAAGCGCGCGGCATGCAGGTCATCCCGGCGACGGGCGCCAACGCACTGTCTGTCGCCGAATACGTGATCGCCTCGGCGATGCTGCTGTTGCGCGGCGCCTACCAAAGCACGGGCGCTGTCGCGGCCGGGCAGTGGCCGCGCTCAGCGTTGTCCAACGGCCGCGAGACGGCGGGCAAGACCTTGGGCCTGATCGGCTTCGGCTCGATCGGCCAGCTCACCGCCAGGCTGGCGCGCGCGATCGGTATGGAGGTGGTCGCGTTCGATGCGGTGATGGCCAGCGATCACCCGGCCTACGCCGCGCTGGGCGTGCGCGCCCTGGGCCTCGACGGCCTGATCGCCAGCGCCGATGTGGTCAGCCTGCATGTGCCGCTGGTCGATTCGACGCGCAACCTGTTCGATGCAAAACGCATCGCCGCCATGAAGCGCGGCGCGGTGCTGGTCAACACCGCCCGCGGCGGCATCGTCGATGAAGCCGCGCTCGTTGCGGCGCTGAAGAGCGGCCAGCTCGGCGGCGCGGCGATCGATGTCTTCGCCACCGAGCCGGTGCCGGCCAGCGCGCATTTCGCCGATTGCCCGAACCTGCTGCTGACGCCGCACATCGCCGGCGTCTCGGCCGAGAGCAACGAGCGCGTCAGCTTCATGATTGCCGACAAGGTGCTGGAGGCCTTGGCGTGAGCGTCGTTGGCGTTGCCGAATTGCGCACGCTGGTGCAGCGCGCCCTACAGGCCGCCGGTGCCAACGAAGCCATGGCGGCGGCGACCGCACGCGCCTTGGTGCTGGCCGAATCGCAGGGCCTGGGCTCGCACGGCCTGTCGCGCGTGGCGCAGTACGCCATGCACCTGCGCAACGGCCGCGTCAACAAAGATGCAGTGCCGCGCGTGGCGGCTCAGCGCGGTGGTGCCGTACAGATCGACGCGGCCGAGGGCCTGGCCTTCGCCGCCTGTGAACTGGCGGTGGCCGAAGCGATTGCCCGCGCCCGCGAGCATGGCGTGGCCTTTGCCGGCGTGATGAACAGCCACCACTGCGGCGTCGTCGTCGATCACCTGCGGCCGGTGGCTGCGGCCGGCATGGTCGGCCTGGGCTTCGCCAACTCGCCGGCCGCGATGCCGGCGGCCGGTGGCCGGCATCCGGTCTTCGGCACCAACCCGGTCGCGGCGGTGTTCCCGCGCCGCGGCGCCGATGCACTGATGATCGACCTCAGCCTGTCCGAGGTCGCGCG
>JANOKY010000309.1:0-1977 GCA_031419635.1 Burkholderiales bacterium
GGGCCGGCACGCGTGATCAGGGTCTTCATCTGCTTGGGCGTCAGGTTCTGCGCCTCGTCGATGATCAGGTACTTGTTCAGGAAGGTGCGCCCGCGCATGAAGTTCAGGCTCTTGATCTTGATCTTGCTGCGCACCAGGTCGTTGGTGGCGGCGCGGCCCCATTCACCCGCGCCTGAATCGCTGCGCGAAAGCACCTCGAGGTTGTCGTCGAGCGCGCCCATCCACGGGCCCATCTTTTCTTCTTCGGTGCCGGGCAGGAAGCCGATGTCCTCGCCCACCGGCACGGTGACGCGGGTCACGATGATCTCGCTGTAGCGGCGGTCGTCCATCACCTGGGCCAGGCCGGCGGCCAGGGTCATCAGGGTCTTGCCGGTGCCTGCCGTGCCGGTCAGGGTGATGAAGTCGCACTCCGGGTCCATCAGCAGGTTGAGCGCGAAGTTCTGCTCGCGGTTGCGTGCCGTGACGCCCCAGACCGCGTTCTTCTGGTGGGTGTACTCCTTCAGCGTCTTCAGCACCGCGGTCTTGCCGGTGATCTCGGTGACGCGGGCGTACAGCGAAGCCGCGCCGGGGGTTTCGAGGTAGACGAACTGATTCACCATCAGCACCGGCACCATCGGCCCGGCGATGCGGTAGAAGGTGTGGCCGCCTTGTTGCCAGCTCTCCATCGTCTTGCCATGGCGGTCCCAGAAATCGGCCGGCAGCGGCAGCACCCCGGTGTAGAGCAGGTCGCCGTCTTCGAGCGTTTTGTCGTTGAAATAGTCTTCGACCGGCAGGCCCAGGGCGCGTGCCTTGACGCGCATGTTGATGTCCTTGGACACCAGCACCACGTCGCGCGCAGGCAATTGCTCGCGCAGGCTCATCACCACGCCCAGGATCTGGTTGTCGGCCTTGCCCTGCGGCAGGCCGGCGGGCAGCTTGACGTCGAGCAGGGTGGTCTGGAAGTACAGCTTGCCCGCGGCTTCGCGGTGGCCGGTCTTGGCCAGCGGGATGCCTTCCTTGGGGTCGCGCAGGCCGTCGGCGGCCAGTGCGTCGAGGTCGCGGCTGACCTGACGCACATTGCGCGCCACTTCGCTCATGCCTTTCTTGTGGCCGTCGAGTTCTTCGAGCGTGATCATCGGCAAGAAGATGTCGTGCTCGTCGAAGCGGAACAGGCAGGTCGGGTCGTGCATCAGCACATTGGTGTCGAGCACGAACAGTTTGGCCGGGCCGCTGCCGCGCGGTTTGCGCGGCTTGACCTGCGCCTGCGGCGCGCGCAGCGGCGCACTGGGGCGGGGCAGGGGCAGGGGTAGCGGCGGCGCCGCGACCTCGGCTGCGGCACTGTCGTACAGGTCGAGCACGCCGGCCGCGGGCTCGGCGCTGGCGTGAGATTTGCTGGATCGGGGGGCCGTTCGGGGCGCGGCCTGGGCTTCGAAGTCGGCGGGGGCGAGGAGGGCGGCTTTGCGTGCGGGGGGCTTGGGCAGGGGCATTGCGGTGGTGGGGCCTGAAGTGTGTCGGTCAGAAACAAAAAAGCCGCACAGTCGGCTGTGCGGCTTTCATCGGTGGTGCTTCGTGTCTCGTCTCACGGGCATGGCCGCATTATGCGACCGCTGCGGCGCGCGTTCGTGCCCTGTCGGTGACGCGCAACAGGGATGATCCCCGACGCCATCGACGAATCAGGCGGCTTTCTTCAGCAGCTTGACGGCCTTCAACACCTCGTCGACATGGCCGGCCACCTTGATGCCGCGCCACTCGCCGCGCAGCACGCCTTCGGCGTCGATCAGGAAGGTGCTGCGCTCGATGCCCTTGACCTTCTTGCCGTACATGATCTTGTTCTTGACCACGCCGAACTTGTGGCAGAGCTTTTCTTCGGTGTCGGCGATCAGCTCGAACGGCAGCTCGAGGTTTTGCTTTAACTTCTCGTGCGTGGCCATGTTGTCGCGCGACACGCCGAGCACCAGGGCGCCGGCCTTGATGAAATCCTTGTGGCGGTCACGGAAC
>JANOKY010000310.1:0-2457 GCA_031419635.1 Burkholderiales bacterium
CTGATCGATGGCCAATGGTGCGATGCCGCCGACGGGCGCACGCTGCCCGTCGTCAACCCCGCCAGTGGCGCCGAGATCGGCCGCGTGGCCCACGCCGGCATCAAGGATCTCGACCGCGCTCTGGCTGCGGCCGACAAGGGCTTCGCGCTGTGGCGCAACACCCCGGCGATCGAGCGCGCCAAGATCATGCGCGCCGCCGCGGTGCTGCTGAAAGAGCGCGCCAACGATATCGCCACCATGATGAGCCAGGAACAGGGCAAGCCGCTGGCCGAGGCCAAGGGCGAAACCCTCTCCGCCGCCGACATCATCGAGTGGTTCGCCGACGAGAGCCGGCGAATTTACGGCCGCGTGGTGGCGCCGCGCAACATGGCGGTGCAGCAACTGGTGCTGAAGGAGCCGGTCGGCCCGGTGGCCGCGTTCACGCCCTGGAATTTCCCGATCAACCAAGTCGTGCGCAAGGTCTGCGCCGCGCTCTCCACCGGCTGCTCGATCATCGTCAAGGCGCCGGAAGAAACCCCCGCCTCGCCGGCCGCGCTGATGAAAGCCTTTGCCGATGCCGGCGTGCCGGCCGGCGTGATCGGCCTGGTGTACGGCAACCCGGCCGAGATTTCGAGCTACCTGATTGCGCACCCCGTGATCCGCAAGATCACCTTCACCGGCAGCACGCCGGTGGGCAAGCAGCACGCGGCGATGGCCGGCCAGTACATGAAGCGCGCCACGATGGAGCTGGGCGGCCATGCGCCGGTGATCGTGGCCGAAGACGCCGACATCGCACAGGCCGTGAAAGCCGCCGGCGCCGCCAAGTTCCGCAACGCTGGCCAGGTCTGCATCGCGCCGACGCGCTTTTTGGTCCACAACAGCGTCCGCGCCGAGTTCGAGCGCGCCCTGGTGGCGCAGGCCGGCAAGCTCAAGGTCGGCGAAGGTCTCGCCGAGGGCACCACGATGGGCCCGCTGGCCAACCCGCGGCGCCTGGCGGCCATGCAGCAGATCACCGAAGACGCCGTCAAGCGCGGCGCCAAGCTGGCGCTGGGCGGCGAGCGCATCGGCTCGACCGGCAATTACTTCGCCCCCACCGTGCTGACCGAAGTGCCGCTCGACGCGATGGTCTTCAATCAGGAACCGTTCGGGCCGCTGGCCGCGGTGCGCGGCTTCGACACCCTCGACGAAGCCATCACCGAGAGCAACCGCCTGCCCTTCGGCCTGGCCAGCTATGCCTACACCAAGTCACTGGCCACCGCGCATGCGCTGTCGCAGCGGCTCGAAGTCGGCATGCTGTGGGTCAACCAGCCGGCGATGGCGCTGCCAGAGATGCCCTTCGGCGGCGTCAAGGATTCCGGCTACGGCAGCGAAGGCGGTCCGGAGGCGCTGGAGGCTTACCTGGTCACCAAGTCGGTGTCGATCCTGATGGGCTGATCGCCGTTTTTCCATGCGGACAAAGGGCGTGCCTTCGGCGCGCCCTTTTTCTTGTCTCTAGAATGTTCGGCCCTGTCGTCTGAGAGCCATCCATGAGCCGCTGGGCCGATCCCAAGGCGAATACCGCAGTGCGAAGCACGGAGCTTGTCTGATGAGCGGATTGATCCGCATCCGCGGCGCCCGCCAACACAACCTGAAGAACCTCGACCTCGACATCCGCACCGGCGAGATGACGGTGGTCACCGGCCCGAGCGGCTCGGGCAAGTCGAGCTTGGTCTTCGACACGCTCTATGCCGAGGGCCAGCGGCGCTATGTCGAAACCTTCTCGGCCTACGCGCGGCAGTTCCTCGACCGCATGGACCGGCCGGCGGTGGACCGCGTCGATGGCGTGCCCCCCGCCATTGCGATCGACCAAACGAATCCGGTGCGCAGTTCGCGCTCGACCGTCGGCACGATGACGGAGTTGAACGACCACCTGAAGCTGCTCTACGCGCGCGCGGCGCAGCTCTACGACAAGCAGACCGCCTTGCTGGTGCGGCACGACACGCCGGAGACGATCTGCGCCGAGTTGATGGCCCGCGCGGCGACGGCCGGCGACCCGCGCCTGGTGATCACGATGCCGGTGGAGTTGCCGGCGGATACGACGCCGGAGCAGATCGAACAATGGCTGGCCGCCAGTGGCTTCACGCGCGTGCAGGCTGAGCGCACCGTGGGTGCTCGCAAGCTGCTCGATGTGGTGGTTGATCGCTTCCGCGCTTCCACCGCCGAAAAAGTGCGCGTCGTCGAAGCCATCGAGCTGGCCTTGAAGCGCGGAAGTGGGCGCATCAATGTCTATGCGCAGGCCAGCGACGACGGCGAAGCCCAACTCTGGCGCTGGTCGACCGGGCTGCACTGCCCCGAGAGCGACCTGCGCTACAGCGACCCCCAGCCGGCCCTGTTCTCGTTCAACTCGGCCTACGGCGCCTGCGACACCTGCCGCGGTTTCGGCCGCGTGATCGGCATCGACTTCGGCCTGGTGATCCCCGACGAACGCAAGACCCTGCG
>JANOKY010000311.1:0-5515 GCA_031419635.1 Burkholderiales bacterium
GCCCCACCCCGGCCCTCAACCCCGGGGATCCTAACGGGCCCCTGGGGGTCCCAGGGGATCGACCGCGGTACGCCGCGGGCGAGGGGCTCCATGAAGTCGCTGTACCTGCGCATCTACCTCACGGTGGTGGTGGTGTTGGCGCTGTTTGCCGCCGGTGCGGGTTGGTTGTTCCAGCGCGAAGTGCAGGCCGAGCGCGGACGCTTCGATGCCCAGGTGAGCGAGCGCATCGGCGCCTGGGCCGACCTGATCCAGCGCTCGCTGCCGCCGGCCGATGCCGAGCGCGAGCAGCAGGCCAGTGCGCTGCGCGAATGGTCGCAGCGGCTGCGCCTGCCCTTGGCCCTGGACGACGACAAGGGCCAGCGCATCGCGGCCAGCGACTCGTACCTGCGGCGCATCGCCGAGCTGCCCGATGCGCCGCGCGGCACCGCCGTGCGCCTGGACGACGGCCGCACGCTGTGGCTGCTGCGCGGCTTGCAGGGTATGCGGGCCGGCGGCGCGCAGCGGGGAGGCGGTGGTCCCGGTGGCCCGGGCGGCCCGCCGATGATGGCTTTGCTGCCGCCCTGGGCCCATGGCACCGGCCTAGTGGTGTTCCTGCTGTTGCTGTTCGTGGCCGTGGCCGCGGGCGCCTTCCCGGTGGTGCGCCGTCTGACGCGCCGCCTCGAGGGCCTCAAGGACGGCGTCGAGCGCTTCGGCGCCGGCGCCCTGGGCCAACGCGTCGATGCCTCGGGCCGCGACGAAGTGGCCGCGCTGGGGGCCAGCTTCAACCTCGCCGCCGAGCGCATCGAAGCCCTGGTGCGCTCGCACCAATCGCTGCTGGCCAACGCCAGCCATGAATTGCGCTCGCCGCTGGCGCGCCTGAAGATGGCGCTGTCGCTGCTCGAAGACACGCCCGACGGCGTGCAGCGTGATCGACTCAAGGCCGAGATCGGCACCAACATCGGCGAGCTCGATGCGCTGGTCGAGGAAGTGCTGCTGGCCAGCCGCCTGGACGCGCAGCAGGCCAGCCCGGTCACCGCACCGGTGGATCTGATCGCCATCGGCGCCGAAGAAGCGGCGCGTTTCGGTGCCGAGCTGCAGGCCACTCAGGCCACGCTGATCGTGCCCGGCGACGAACGCCTGCTGCGCCGCGCCCTGCGCAACCTGCTCGAGAACGCGCGGCGTTATGGCGGTGGCGTGATCACGCTGCAAGCCGCGCGCACCGCCGGCACCCACCCGGGTGGCGAACTGCGGGTGTGCGACCGCGGCCCCGGCGTGCCCGAGACGCTGCGCGAACGCATCTTCGAGCCCTTCTTTCGCCTGCCCGGCCATGCCGAGCGCGAGGGCGGCGTGGGCCTGGGGCTGGCACTGGTCAAGCAGATAGCGCAGCGCCACCGCGGCAGCGTGCGCTGCGAAGCGCACCAAGGCGGCGGCAGTTGCTTTGTGCTCAGCCTGCCGCTGGCGTAGCGCCCCGCTGCTGGCGCAGGACCCAGAACAGGAACAGCGTCAACCCCAGTGCAGCCGCGGCCAGGCCGGCCGTGCAGGCGATCCAGAAGCCGCGCGCGCCGTGCAGCGACGGCGGCACGGCACCGCCGACGTTGAACGCCAGCACATAGCCGCCGCCCAGCCCCACGCCCCAGATCGAGGCGGCGTAGATCACCAACGGCACGGTGGCGATGCGCCAGGCGCGCAGCACGAAGGCCGCGGCGATTTGCATCGCGTCGACGAAGTGGAACAGCGCCACCCAGGCCAGCAGCGGCAGTGCGGCGGCCACGATGACCTCGTTGTCGGTGTACAGGCGCACGATGCCTTCGCGCGCAAAGACCACCAGGGTGCCGAGCACGAGTGCCACCCCTGCCGCGCATTGCATGCCATGCCAGCCGATGCGCCGCGCGTCGGGCACCTGCGCCGCGCCGATGGACTGCGCCACCAGGGTGCTCGACGCATTCGACAGGGCCAGCGGCACCATGAACAACAGCGACACCAGGTTGGCCGCGATCTGGTGCCCGGCCACGGCGTTGGCGCCGATGCGCGAGATGAAGAACGCCATCGCCGTGAAGCCCACCACCTCGACCAGGATCGACGCGCCCATCGGCACGCCGAGCTTGAGCTGTGCCAGCAGTGCCGGCCGGTTGGGCGGGCGCAGGCCGTGGCCGAAGAGGGCAAAGGGGGCGTAGTAGCGGTCGCGCCGGATCACCTGCCAGGCGATGACCACCTGCAACCACATGGCCACCGCGGTGGACACGCCACAGCCGGTGACGCCCAGCGCCGGCACCGGCCCGGCGCCATACACCAGCAGGGCCGACAGCGGCACTTTCAGCGCCAGGCCACCGAGTTGCAGCGCCATCACCGCCTTGGGTCGCGAGACCGCGATGTTGAAGCCGCGGTAGGCGGCGAACAGCAGCCCGGCCGGCAGCGAGAAAGCCAGTGCCAGCAGGTAACCACGAATCTTTTCGGCGACTTCGGGTGTGGCCCGCGCCAGCGCCAGAAAGGGCTGCGGAAAGAGCAGCAGCGCGCTGCCCAGGAAGGCCAAGCCGATCGCCAGCCACACCGCCTGGTGCAACTGCTCGCCGGCCGCCGCGTAGCGCTTGGCGCCGTAGAGCTGGCCGACGATCGGGCCTACCGCCAGCACCACCCCCATCAGGCCGATGAAGACGGTGATGTAGGCCGCGCCGCCGACTGCCAGCGCCGCCAGGTCGGTGGCCGAATAACGCGCCACCAGCACGGTGTCGACGGTGGCGAACATCAACACCGCGACCTGGCCGACCAGCACCGGCCAGGCCAGCGGCACGAGGCGCGCCACATCCGCGCGCCACGCGCCGGCCCGGCTGCTCAAGCCGTGCTCCGCAGGGGCGGGTCGGCGAACGCTGCGGCGTCGGGGTGGTCCTGGCCGGTGGCCACGCGGGCGCGCTCGGCATAGCGGTTGAAGCGCCACGCCGTCGACGCCATGGTGATGCGGCGCCAGACCACGCGCTTCTCGGCCGGCGACAACAGCGGCCAGTGCTGGACTTCGTCTTCGCTGCGCCCGCAGCCCTTGCACACCGCGTCGCCCTGCGCGGTGGAGCAGATGGCGATGCACGGCGCGTCGGGCGTGCTGGCGTACCAGGCCAGCCAGGCGGCCTTGGCCTGCTCGGGCATCGTGTCGTCGTCGCACTGCGGCTCGTGGTAATAGACCATCAGGCCATAGACCTCGGCCAGTGCCCGCACTTCGGCGCAGGCGGTGATGCCATCGATGGAGGGCGAGCGCTCGCGCCACCAGTTGATGGCGCGCTCGATGTCGGTGATGTGGATGCCGGCCATGGCGCGATCTTTGGGGGGCGGCAAGGATATCAGCGTGGCCTGGTTACCGCGGTACGGCGTGCTGCGCAAACGCGCCGGAACTTCACCCTGAAATTCCCGCATAGGATGGGAAAATTTCGGGCCAAGTCGGCGGGTGCTGTGCGCGAATGGCTGGGGCGTGCCGAGGCTGCCGGGCACACGCTGTGTGCCGGCGCTTGCGTGGTGGCAGATGCGCAGCGCAATCTCGAGGCGAAGGGAGCAGATGCCTTGCCGGTGCTGGCTGCGATGCTCATGCGCATGGACGTTGCGCCATTCGAGCGCACCGTCCTGCCCATCGATGTTGCAGGCTTGCTGCTGGCGAAGGACCAACCCGTCCTGGCCGCGGCGATCCGCCTGCGCTGCGACGCCCTCGTCACCGGCGACCGCGCGCACTTCGCTGCGCTGTACGGTCGCGCGGTGTACGGCGTGGCGGTTCATTCGCCACGGTCGCTGGCTGACGCCCTGGACTTGCTGCGCTCCGGGTGATGTCGCGGCGAGAACTACTTCGTCGTGTAATTCGCCGGCAGCCAGCGGTAGCCCTTGCCGTCGGTGCGCAACTGGCCGATGCCGGGGAAGGACACATGGGCCACGGCCACGTAGTAGCCGTTCTTGGCCGCATCGGCATAGGCCTTCTTGCGCTGCGGCGCGGCGGCCTTGCTGTCGGCGTCGAACTGGATCGTCACCGAGGGGTCGGGGAACTGCACCGCGGCCACATGCATCAGGTCGCCCCAGACCACCAGTTTCTGGCCATTGCTTTGCACCACGTAGGCGGCGTGGCCGGGGGTGTGGCCGCGGGTGGCGTAGGCGCTGATGCCGGGCACCAACTCGCCGTCGCCATCGAAAGGCTTGAACTTGCCGGCATCGACATAGGGTTTCATCGAAGCCATCGCACCCTTGAAGAAATCCTTCATCGCCTCGGGTGCCTTGTCCATCGCCGCCTGGTCGAGCCAGAAGCCGGCTTCCTTCTTGTCGGCGCGCACGATGGCGTTGGGGAACACTGGCTTGCCGTCGGCGGTGCTGATGCCGCCGACATGGTCGGCGTGCATGTGGGTGAGGTAGATCTCGTCGACCTGCTCAGGCGTGTAGCCCGAGGCCTTGAGGTTGGCCACCAGCTTGCCCAGCGTCGGACCGAACAGGCCGGCCGCGCCGCTGTCGATCAGCACCAGCTTCGTGCCGGTGTTGATCAGATAGCCATTGACCGAGGTCTCGACCGGTGCCTTCAGATAGGCGCGCATCAGCGCCGCCTGCACCTTCGCCGACGTGGCGCCGGTGAGCAGCTTGTCGACCGGCAGATCGACGGTGCCATCACTCAGTGCCGTGACCTCGAACGCGCCCAGCGGCATGCGGTACCAGCCCGGCGCCTGGCCCTTGGCCGGCGGCGCGGCGGCGTGGGCGAGCGTGGTGCTGGCAACGAGGCCGAGGGCGGCGATCCAGCGGCGGGCGGTTGGGCGGTGCATTCGGTGTCCCAGTCAAGCGGGGCCGCAGCATAGCGCCCCGGCGCCAAGGGTGCAGCAGTTGCGCCATGCCTGGCGCGACGCGCGACGGCCGGCCGGCGGTGGCCGCCGCCATGTGCGCCAAAGCACCGACTCAACCGGCCCCTGCGTGTACCCTGTGACCAGCCCCACCACGAAGGATGCCATGCAAGTCCTGCTGCACTCAGACCCCAACACCGACGGCAGCCACCGGATGGCCGAACATCTGGAGGCCGTCGTGAAAGGCGCACTCGAGCGTTTCGGCGAGCGCATCACGCGGGTTGAAGCCCACCTGTCCGACGTCAACAGCCAGGCCAAGGCCAGCGACGACGGTATCCATTGCACCTTGGAAGCCCGGCTGCTGGGCCTGGACGCTGTCGTCGTGAAAGACCACGCCGGCAACGCCCATCAAGCCATCGAAGGCGCGGTGCGCAAACTCAAGCGCGCCGTGGGTGCCGAGATCGCCAAGCATGATCCCCGCGGGCAGCGCACCAAGCTTGTCGAGGCAGACGAAGCCGCCGCTGGCGAGCTCGAAAGCTGAGACCCGCTCGCCTCAAACGCCCGGCACGCTGACCATCCAGCCCACGCCGAAGCGGTCGGCGACCATGCCGAAGCTGGGTGACCAGAAGGTCTTGGCCAGCGGCATCTGCACCGTACCGCCATCGCCCAGCGCGGTGAACAGGCGCTCGGCCTCGGCCGCGTTGGCCGCGCCGAGCGAGAGCGAGAAACCGTTGAACACCGGCTTGCCG
>JANOKY010000312.1:0-2278 GCA_031419635.1 Burkholderiales bacterium
GGTTCATCGCAAAGAACGCGTTCATTCCACCGCCAAGGTCTTCACGGCCCGAAATGGTGAAGTTGTTGTAGCCCGACTGCGAGCCGCCCAACTGCCAATCGGAGCCAGAAACGGTCGAATTCGCGCCAACACGGCGCACACCTGCGTCGACCATGCCCGACAGGGTGACCGACGATTGAGCCGATGCGGCGCTGGCGAAAGCGCCGAGCACGGCGAGAGCGAGCAAGGATCTTTTCATTGCGACTATCTCCTAGGTTGAAAAAGGGGTTCCGATCTTGGAACCGCTTGGGCGAATGGGTCTGTCCCGGTGTAGGGGCTGATCAGGCCAACCTCCTCAGCGGGAGCTGCGCGTATTGCACCAGAGTGCTCCACCGCTGCAAAGCATTGGCCGTGAATTCCGTCACCCCTGTTGTCGGCCAACAACGAAGCGAGCTACGTCAATGGCGGTGATGTCAGTGAAGACTTCGGGGCCACGGCTGGTCTATCCTCAGGACTCGATGCCTCTCACCGTTGATCAAAGCCTGATCGCTGCCGACGCGGCGCTGAAGACCCTGAGCGGGTCGGCACGTGCGCAGCGCCCTCGCCCTGTCGCCAGCGGCGGCGACTTGTCTGCCGCCGAGCGCCGACTGTCGGGCTCGCTGATGCGCGTCAACCATGTCGGCGAGGTCTGCGCCCAGGCGCTGTACCAGGCGCAGGCCTTGACGGCGCGCACGCCTGTATTGCGCAAACAGATGGCCGCCGCGGCGCGCGAAGAAACCGACCACCTGGCCTGGACCGAGCAGCGCCTGCAAGAACTCGGTGACCGGCCAAGCTGGCTCAACCCGCTCTGGTACGCCGGTGCGTTCGCCCTCGGCCTGGCGGCAGGCCGCGCCGGCGATGCCTGGAGCCTGGGCTTCGTCGTCGAAACCGAGCGTCAGGTGGAAGAGCACCTGGCCGGCCACTTGAGTCGGCTGCCCGAACGCGACGCGGCGTCGCGGGCCATCGTGGCGCAGATGAAGGACGACGAGGCCCAGCATGGTCGCGCCGCGCAAGCGGCGGGTGCAACGCCACTCCCGTTGCCGCTGCGGTTGGCGATGCGGCTGGCGGCCAAGCTCATGACGACCACCGCGCACCGCATCTGAGGTCAAGCCTCCAGCACCTCGTGGCTGAGGGTGATGGCAGCGGTCTTGGCCAGCATGATGGTGGCCGAACAGTATTTCTCGTGCGACAGCGTCAGCGCGCGCGCCACGGCGTCGGCATTGAGCGCGCGGCCAGTGACGGTGAAGTGCAGGTTGATGCGCGTGAACACCTTCGGGTCGGCCGGTGCACGCTCGGCGCTGACCTTGACGCGGCAAGCGGTCACGTCGTGCCGGCCGCGCTTCAGGATCAGCACCACGTCGTAGGCGGTGCAGGCACCGGTGCCGGCGAGCACGGTCTCCATCGGGCGCGGCGCCAGGTTGCGGCCGCCGCCATCGGGCGCACCGTCCATCGTCAGCAGGTGGCCGCTGCCGGTTTCGGCCACGAAGGCCATGCCACTGGCTGCCACCCAATCGATCGTGCATTCCATCGCCCCTGCCCCGCACCGTTTGCGAACCGAAATTGATTCGACGCGGTGCATTTTGCACCGCGACCCTGCGCGTCGAAATCGCATGCGCATGCGCGCGAAAATTTGATATTGCAGCGCAGCATTGCAGCGGCTAGACTGGCCCCGCAATGCAGTCGAGATCCGTCGGCTGCTCCGTTTGTCTCCTCCACCGCTTCATGGGTGGATTCGGCCCAAGGCGCAAGCCTTGGGCCCTTTTCATGGCCGCGCGAAAACGCGTCGCTAACATACGAGGCACCGCAACACGACGGCGGCGGACGGAGACACAGCGATGGCAGGCTCACCCCGGGTGCGGCGCAAGGCGGGTGGCGAGTACCTGCAGATGATCCTCACCGCGCGCGTCTACGACGTGGCGATCGAGTCGCCGCTCGAGCCCGCCCGCACGCTGTCGCGGCGCCTGGGCAACCAGGTGCTGCTCAAGCGCGAAGACCAGCAGCCGGTGTTCAGCTTCAAGCTGCGCGGCGCGTACAACAAGATGGTCCACCTGAGTGCCGAGCAACTGGCCCGCGGTGTCATCTGCGCTTCGGCCGGCAACCATGCCCAGGGTGTGGCCCTGTCGGCCAAGAAGCTCGGCTGCGCCGCCACCATCGTGATGCCGGTGACGACGCCCAAGCTGAAGATCGACGCGGTGCGCGCCTTCGGCGGCGAAGTGGTGCTGCACGGCGACAGCTACTCCGACGCCCACACGCACGCCAA
>JANOKY010000313.1:0-1947 GCA_031419635.1 Burkholderiales bacterium
ACGATGGCCAGTTCGCGCAGGACGAAGCGGCGCGCCGTCGACACCGTGTGGCTCCAGGCCAGGTGGCGGTTGAAGCCGATGTTGACCAGCGGGAAGCCGTAGATCGAGGCACCCATGGCGTCGTAGCGGCCCGGGATCGTCAGGTGCACGGCATAGAAGCGCTCGATGCCGAACCACGGGAAATGCGGGTTGCCGAGCAGCGCGCCGGCGCCGCCGGTGAGCTCGCCGCCCAGGCCGACGGCGTTGCTGCCGAAGCGCTCGGGGCTGAAGTCGGGCAGCTCGGCCGGGTCGATGACGGGTGCCGCGTCGGCTGAGCCGTCGGCCACGGCGGCGAGCATCTGCGCGGGTGCGGTTGCCTGCGCCACGACCGGAGCCGGCGGGCTGGCGGCGACGAGTGAGCCGACGAAGTTGCCGGTGCTGGCGCGTACCAGCAACTTGCGCAGCACTTTCAGCGAGTCCTTGCCGGTGATGGGCTGCACCCAGGCCTGGCCTCGGCAGTCTGCCGGCAACGCGTTCACGCCGGTGTCGCGCAGGTAGCGGTTGTAGCCGTCGGCATAGCCGCTCAGCAGGTCACGGGTCTCCTGGTCGATGACGGCCCAGGCTGCGTCGACGCGCGCCGTGGAGTTGACCATCTTGTAGACCCAGTCCGAGGCCAGCGCCGAGGCGCCGAAATAGCGTGACTGCGTGCCGCTGGCGGCCAGCACCTCACGCGCCAGCACGCACGCATTGTCTTGCGCGAAGGCGTAGCCATAGCCGTAGCCCAGGCTGCCCCAATCGCTGGCCTGGATGTGCGGAATGCCGTAGCTGGTGCGCAGCACCTGCACCTGATAGTCAGGCTGGGAAGTGGCTGCGAAGCTGGTGCCCGCGGCAAGCAGGCACGCGGCGCAGACCGCGAGAGGATTCGGCTCGAAACGCATCGAAATCTCCTTGGTGGCAGGCCCATGCGTGTGGCCGAGGGGCCAGCCACGTTCGCAGGGATGATTCACTGTAGCCCTGGCCACCCGTCTTTGCCAGTAGGGGTCAGCACGGCCTGCAGGCTGGCTGTGTCGGCCCCAGCGCGAGCCTCACGCCTGCCAGACCCCATAGCCTTCTTCGCGCAAGCCGATCGCCAGCTCGACCTCCATCTCGCGCGCGGCCTCGTAGGGCATCGGGTTGTAGACCTCGTACAGCGCGGGCACCAGGCGCAGGCCGTACGCGAAGACGAAGCGGTTGCTCTGGATGCCGGCCTTGTGGCGATCGAAGCGCAGATCGGGGTCCAGGCCCGTCATGCCGACATAGACGAAGGGCTTGCCGAGCTGGTAGTCGGGGTTGGCCCTGCGGAACGCCGGCTCGTTCCAGACCCGGTCGTCCAGCGCGACGACATAGACATGGTGGTGCTGGCGGCCGATCATCGCGCTCATCGCGCTCATCGCCTCTCAACCATGGCCGCGTTTTCCCAAGGCAGTTGCCGCGACAGCAACACGTTCAACAGGTTGTCCTGGAAGTTGATGTTCGAGGTGAGCAGGTTGTGGTGCTCGCACAAGAAGAACGGGTAGGCCACTGGCAGGAAGCTGTCTTCGTGCTGCGGCGCGCTCGGGTCGAGGGTTTCGCGGGCCAGCAGCGAAGGCTTGGTGACGCGGCCGTCGCCGGGCTCCAACATCAGCTCGTCGTAGGCGATGCCGGGGCGCGGCGCGGCGATGTCTTTCGGCGCCAGGCGCACCACATCGCGGTTGCCCTTGCGTGTCACTTCACGCTCGAGCACCAGCCGCGCGGGGGTCAGGTGGCAGTCGCCGCCGAACAGCACCAGGCGGATCGGCGACACCGGCACGTCCACCGACAGCATCCAGGCGAAGCGCCGCGCGCGCTCCAGGTTGTGCACGAAGGTGCGCCGCATCGCGGCTTCGTCGGCCGGGTCGGCGTTCGTGCCGGCGCCGTACACCGACCAGCCGCGGCGGCGCCAGGTGTCGG
>JANOKY010000314.1:0-1688 GCA_031419635.1 Burkholderiales bacterium
GCGTCGATCAGCATCGCGATGCGGCGCTCGGCGATGGCGCCAACCTCGGCGATGGCCAGGGCCATGCCGTCGGCCACCAACGCCACCGGTTCGGCGTGGAAGTTGCCGCCGGAGATCATTGCACCGTCCTCGGCAAAGACGAGCGGGTTGTCAGTCACGGCATTGGCCTCGCGCACCAGCACCAGAGCGGCGTGGCGCAACTGGTCCAGGCAGGCGCCCACCACTTGCGGCTGGCAGCGCAGGCTGTAGGGATCCTGCACGCGGTCGTCGCCTTCGAGGTGGCTGTTGCGGATCGCCGATCCCGAAAGCAATGCACGGTAGTACATGGCCACGTCGATCTGCCCCGGCTGGCCGCGCAGCGCGTGGATGCGCGGATCGAACGGACTGTCGCTGCCGCGTGCGGCGTCGACGGTCAAGGCGCCGATCACCAATGCCGCTTCGAGCACCGGCTCGAAACTCAGCAGCGCATGCAGCGCCAGCGCGGTCGACGTCTGCGTGCCGTTGATCAGCGCCAGGCCTTCCTTGGCTTGCAGCACCAGCGGCTCGACGCCGGCGTCGTGCAGCGCATGCGATGCCGAGCGCCGCTTGCCGTCGATCAGCATCTCGCCCTCGCCCATCAGCGCCAGCGTCATGTGCGCCAGAGGTGCCAAATCGCCCGAGGCGCCGACCGAGCCCTGGCTCGGCACATAGGGCACCAGGCCGGCGTTGTGCACGGCGATCAGCGTGTCGATGACGACCGGCCGCACGCCCGAGTGGCCGCGCGCCAAACTCGCGGCTTTGAGCGCCAGCATCAGGCGCAGCACGGGCGCTTGCAACGGCGCGCCGACGCCCACGCTGTGCGAGCGGATCAGGTTGAGTTGCAGCTTCGCCAGGTCGGCCTCGCTGATGCGCGTCGAGGCCAGTTTGCCGAACCCCGTGTTGACGCCGTAGACGGCTGCACGGCCTCGCGCGGCGCGTTGCACGACCGCCGCGCTGGCGGCGATGGCCGCATCGGCCGACGCGTCGATCGTCAGCGCGCGCACGCCGGCATGGACGGCTTGCAACTCATCGAGGGTGATCGCGCCGGGGCGCAGGGTGAGCGCCGCCATCAGGCACCCACCATCGGCAGTTTCAGGCCCTGCTCGCGGGCGCATCGCACGGCTTCGTCATAACCCGCGTCGGCATGGCGCATCACGCCCGTGGCGGGGTCGTTCCAGAGCACGCGCTCGATGCGCCGGGCCGCCGCGTCGGTGCCGTCGCAAACGATGACCACGCCGGCATGCTGCGAGTAGCCCATCCCCACGCCGCCGCCATGGTGCAGGCTGACCCAGGTGGCGCCGCCGGCGGTGTTGAGCAGGGCGTTGAGCAGCGGCCAGTCGGAGACGGCGTCGCTGCCGTCCTTCATCGACTCGGTCTCGCGGTTCGGCGAGGCCACCGAACCGCTGTCGAGGTGTTCGCGGCCGATCACGATCGGCGCTTTCAGCTCGCCGCTCTTGACCATCTCGTTGAAGGCCAGCCCGGCACGGTGGCGCTCGCCCAGCCCGATCCAGCAGATGCGCGCCGGCAGGCCCTGGAAGGCGATGCGCTCCTGCGCCATATCGAGCCAGCCGTGCAGGTGGGCGTCCTCGGGGAACAGCTCTTTCATCTTGGCGTCGGTCTTGCGGATGTCCTCCGGATCGCCACTCAAGGCAACCCAGCGGAACGGCCCC
>JANOKY010000315.1:0-2139 GCA_031419635.1 Burkholderiales bacterium
TGCAATTCAAGCTGCAGGCCCCGCGCCCGCGGCTGCTGTACACGCTGGCCTGGAACAGCGCCTGCGGCGCGGTGGCGCGCGAAGTGATCGAGGCGAACGCCGGGCGCACCATGGAACACCCGGTGGGCACCGGGCCGTTCCGGCTGGCCGCGTGGCGGCGCAGCTCGAAGCTGGTGCTCGAGCGCAACCCGGGCTACCGCCGCGTGCTGTACGACGCGCAGCCGAACGCCGACGACGCCGAGGGCCAGGCGCTGCTGGCGCGCTTCAAGGGCCGGCGGCTGCCGATGATCGACCGGGTCGAGATCGCCATCATCGAAGAGAGCCAGCCGCGCTGGCTGTCGTTCGTCAACACCGAATTCGATTTGCTGTTTCTGTTGCCGCCGGAATTCGTCGACGCTGCCGTGCCCGCCGGCACCCTGGCGCCGCACCTGGCCAAACGCGGCGTGCGGCGCTACGTCACGCCCAGCGCCGACCGCACATTTTTCTACTTCAACATGACCGACCCTGTGGTGGGCGGCTACACGCCCGAGAAAGTGGCGCTGCGCCGCGCCATCAGCCTGGCCACCGACGTGCAACGCGAAATTCGCCTGGCGCGGCGCGGCCAGGCGATTGCCGCGCAGTCGACCGTGGCCCCTGGCACCTACGCCTACCGCGCCGACTACAAAACCAGCAACAGCGACTTCGATCCGGCCCGCGCCAAGGCGCTGCTCGATCTGTACGGCTACACCGACCGCGACGGCGACGGCTGGCGCGAACGCCCCGACGGCACGCCGCTGCTGATCGAATACGCCAGCCAGCCCGATTCCTTGAGCCGCCAGTACGAGGAGCTGTGGCAGCGCAACCTCGGCGCGGTGGGCATCCGCATGGTCGTCAAGAGCGCGAGCTGGCCCGAGCAGTTGAAGCGTGCGCGCGCCGGGCAGTTGATGCTGTGGCAGCTCGGCTACAGCTCGCAGCAGCCCGATGTGCAAGACGCGTTCGAGGAACTCTACGGCCCGGCCGCCGGCGGGCAGAACCTGTCGCGCTTCAAGCTCGACGCTTTCGACGCGCTGTACGCCCGCATGCAGGCCCTGCCCGACGGCCCCGAGCGGCTGGCCGTGATCGCCGACGCCAACAAGCTGCTGACGGCCTACGTGCCGCAGAAGTTCAACGTGCACCGCATCGTCACCGACCTGGCGCACCCCTGGCTCGTCGGCTACCGACGGCCGACATTCGACAACAAGTTCTGGCAGTACATCGACATTCTTGAGAGACCGACATGACCCTTCCCGAACCACAAATCCTGCGCTACACCCGCTGGCTCGCCGACACACGCGGCCTGCATTTCGACGCCACGACACACGCCGGCTACGACGCGCTGTGGCGCTGGTCGGTGAGCGATCTGAACGCGTTCTGGGGCTCGGTGTGGGACTACTTCGGCGTGCAGTCGCCCACGCCTCATCGCCAGGTGCTGGCGCAGGAGGTGATGCCCGGCGCGCGCTGGTTCGAGGGCGCGCAGGTCAACTACGCGCAGCAGGTGTTTCGCCATGCCGACGCAGCGCACGCCGCCGGCCACCCGGCCATCGTGTTCCAGAACGAAGCCATGCAAGCGCGCGGCGAAATGCAGCAAATGAGCTGGCCGCAACTGCGCCGGCAGGTCGCTTCGCTGGCCGCGAACCTGCAGCGCCTGGGCGTGCAGCCGGGCGACCGTGTCTGCGCTTTTTTGGCCAACACGCCGCACACCATCGTCGCGTTTCTGGCCTGCGCCAGCGTGGGCGCGGTGTGGTCGGTGTGCTCGCCCGACATGGGGCCGGTGGCCGTGCTCGACCGCTTTCAACAGATCGCACCCAAGGTCTTGCTCGCCTGCGACGGCTACCAGTACGGCGGCACCCGTCACGACCGCATGGCCGTGCTGCGCGGCCTGCTCGACGAACTGCCGAGCGTGCGCGATGTGCTGTTGCTGAAGTACCTGGACGACGCGGCCGATGCGGCGCTGCTGGCGGCCCCGCAACGCCGCGTGCACGATTTCGCCGGCTTCACTTCTGATGCGGCCCATGAAGCCCGCTTCGAGCCCGTCTGGCTGCCGTTCGACCACCCGCTGTGGGTCGTGTATTCCAGCGGCACCACCGGCCTGCCCAAGGCCATCGTGCACGGCCATGGCGG
>JANOKY010000316.1:0-1953 GCA_031419635.1 Burkholderiales bacterium
CTCTTTGGCGATGCATCGCTGCTGCCGATGGCCATTGCCGCACAGCGCCGTGCCGCCCTGACACTGTTGACGGCGCTGGACCTGCCCTGGATCGCCGACGGCCTGCAACGCGACGGCGAACATGTGCGCGAGCCGGTCGACCGCGCCCTGCGCGCGCTGCTCACCGAACACGGCATCGCCTGGTCGGTCGTCGGCGGTCAGGGCACGGCGCGGCTCGACCAGGCCTTCGACGCGGCCACGCCGCTGCTGGCCCGCCTGGCACCAGCGCAATCGGGCCTGTTCACCCGCCTGGCCGAGCGCGAAGCCGCGAGCCCCCCGTGGCTCTGGGTCTGCGAGAAGTGCGACATGCCCGATTGCGAGCACGCGCTGATGCGCTCACTGCAAGGCCGCTGAACCCGGCGGCTGGTCGCGCTCGGGCGCAAACATCTCGCCCACATCAACTGCGTCGAAGCGGTACTGCAGGCCGCAGAACTCGCAGCCGACCTCGACCTCGCCGCGCTCGGCAATGAGGCCTTCGACCTCGGGTGCACCCAGGCCGCGGAGCATGCCGCGCACGCGCACTCGCGAGCAACTGCAGGCGAAGCGCGGCTGTAGCGGCTCGAAGCGGCGCAGGTCTTCCTCCCAGTACAGGCGCCACAGCAGGGTGTCGGCATCCAGCGCCAGCAGCTCCTCGCGGGTCAGCGTCGCGGTCAGCAAGGCGATGCGGTTGAAGGCCTCGTTGACGCCGATCTCGTCTTCGCGGTGCTGGCGCTCGAGGTTGCCCTCGCCGTCCACCGGCAGGCGCTGGATCAGCAGGCCCGCGGCGCAGTCGTCACTGGCCGCCAGCATCAGCCGGGTGTCGAGTTGCTCGGACTGCAGCATGTAATGCTCGAGCACTTCGGCCAGCGCCTGAAGCGGCTCGCCGGCATCGCCGCGCAGCCCGACGACGCCCTGGTACGGCTGCGCACCGCCGCTCTTGTCCTGCGGGTCCAGGGTGATCGCGCAGCGGCCCTGCCCGTGCACATTGAGCATCGCCGCCAGGCGGGCATCTTCGGAGACTTCACCGACCACCTTCGCGGTGGCGCGAAACACCAGGTCGGGCTGCACTTCGGCCACTGCCAGCTTGACCGGGCCATCACCAAACACCTGCAGGATCAGCGCGCCGTCGAACTTGATGTTGGCCTGCATCAACGTGGCCGCCGCGGCCATCTCGCCGAGCAGCACGCGCACCGGCGCCGGGTAGGCTCCCAGCGGCCCACGCCGACGCAGCGACTCGCGCCACGACGGGCCCAGGCGCACCAACATCCCGCGCACCGGCAGGCCCTCGAAGATGAACTTGTGCAGCTCGTCGATCATCAGCCCACCCGCAGCAGAGTCTGGCGGTAGCGCAGCGCACGCGCTACGTACCCCTCGGCCGTGCGCTGCTGCTCGGCGATCTGGGCCGGCGTCAATGCCCGCTTAACTGCGGCCGGCGCGCCGATGATCAGCGAGCCGTCGGCGAAGGCCTTGTCTTCGGTGACCAGTGCACCGGCACCCACCAGGCAGTGGCGGCCGATGATGGCGCCGTTGAGCAGCACCGCCTGGATGCCGATCAGCGAGCCGTCGCCCACCGTGCAGCCGTGCAACATGGCCTGGTGGCCGATGCTCACCGACGTGCCTACATTGAGCGGTCGGCCCGGGTCGGTGTGCAGCACCGCGCCCTCCTGCACATTGCTGCCCGCGCCGATGACGATCGGCTCATTGTCGCCGCGCAGCACCGCGCCGTACCAGACGCTGGCGCCAGGCCCGAGCGTGACGCGGCCGATGATCGTGGCGTTGTCGGCGACCCAGGCGCTGGGGTCGATCTGGGGGACGGCGTCGCCGAGGCGGTAAATGGGCATGGCAGCGGGCTCACAATGGCAGCCCGAAGTGTAGTGACGGCCCGAACCCGGGCCTGGCCCGGGCGTGAGATCGATGGAGGCGATGTGATCCTCG
>JANOKY010000317.1:0-10285 GCA_031419635.1 Burkholderiales bacterium
GACCACCGTGTCGTTCTCGTTGATCACCGGGATGACCTTCAAGGCCAGCAGCGTCAACAGGGTCGAGCGGGCATTGAGGTAACGCTCGCGGTCGGCAAGGTCGGCATGCGTGAGCAGCACCTGGGCGCTGCGCAGACCTTGCTGCGAGAGTTGGCTCTCGTACATCTGCACCAGGCCCATCTGGCCGACGGCGGCGGCCGCCTGCAGCTCGGGCAGTTCATGAGGCCGGGTCGACCAGCCCAGGCGCTTCATGCCTTCGGCAATCGCGCCGCTGGAGACCATCACGACTTCACGGCCCTGTGAGGCCAGCGCGGCCAGTTGCCGGCACCAGTTGCCGATGGCCTGCGCATCGACGCCGCGGCCCTCGTTGGTGACCAGGCTCGATCCGACCTTGACGACGATGCGGCGCGCGTCGCGCAGCAGGGCGCGCGACGACTCAGCCACGCGCGTTCTCCGCTGCGGCCTCGCCTTCGGGCGCGTCGTCGAAACGCGGATCGATCGGTGCCGGCGTCGCGTTCTTGCTCGCCGCGACATGCTTGTAGATCGCCTTGAGCAACGGTTGCAGCCCTTCGCGTGTCAACGCCGAAATCTCGAACACCGGCGCCTTGGTGCGCATGCGCTTGACGAAATCCTGCACGCGCGCGGTGCGCTCGTCGGCGCCCACCATGTCCATCTTGTTCAGCACCAGCCAGCGCGGCTTGGCGTGCAGCGCGGGGTCGTACTTTTTCAGCTCCTTGACGATCGCCTTGGCCTGGGCGACGGGGTCAATGCTGTCGTCGAACGGCGCCATGTCGATCAGGTGCAGCAACAAGCGCGTGCGCTGCAAGTGGCGCAGGAACTGGTGGCCCAGGCCCGCACCCTCGGCGGCACCCTCGATCAAGCCGGGAATATCGGCAACAACAAAACTCTGCTCGGGACCGACGCGAACCACACCCAGGTTCGGATGCAGGGTCGTGAAGGGGTAGTCGGCAATCTTCGGCCGGGCATTGGAGATCGCCGCGATCAGGGTGCTCTTGCCGGCGTTGGGCATGCCGAGCAGGCCGACGTCGGCGAGCACGCGCAACTCAAGCTTGAGCTTTATCTGCTCGCCCGGCCAACCAGGAGTCTTCTGCCGCGGTGCGCGGTTGGTGCTGGTCTTGAAGTGCAGGTTGCCGAAGCCGCCGTCGCCGCCTTTGCAGATCAGCAGGTTTTCGCCGGGCACCAGCAGCTCCGCCACCACTTCGCCTGTCTCGGCATCGCTAAGGATCGTGCCCACCGGCATGCGCAAAACGATGTCATCACCGGCGGCGCCGAACTGGTCCGAGCCTCGGCCGGCCTCGCCGTTGCGCGCCTCGTGGCGGCGCGCATAGCGGTAGTCGATAAGGGTGTTGAGGTTCAGGTCGGCGACGGCGTAGATGCTGCCGCCGCGCCCGCCGTCACCTCCATTGGGGCCGCCGAAGGGGATGAATTTCTCGCGCCGGAAACTCGCGCAGCCCGCGCCGCCGTCGCCTGCGGCAACGTCGATAGTGGCTTCATCGACGAATTTCATGGGCGGATGGTAGAAGCAAAGAAGCCCCGGCGGGCCGGGGCTTCGCAGGCTGGGGAGCGACGCCTCAGGCCGGGTGGATGTTGACCGTCTGGCGGTTCAATGCACCCTTGACGGCGAATTGGACCTGGCCGTCGATCAGCGCGAACAGGGTGTGGTCCTTGCCCATGCCGACGTTGGTGCCAGCATGGAACTTGGTGCCGCGCTGACGCACGATGATCGAGCCGGCCGAAACCGCCTGACCGCCGAAGGCCTTGACGCCGAGCATCTTGGGTTGCGAATCGCGGCCGTTGCGGGTGGAGCCGCCGCCTTTTTTCTGTGCCATGGTGAATTACCTCTGAAGGTTGCGGCAGTGACTCAGGCGGTCACGGCACTGATCTGCAATTCGGTGAAGGTCTGGCGATGACCCTGCGATTTGCGATAGTGCTTGCGCCGGCGCATCTTGAAGATGTGCACCTTGTCGTGCTTGCCCTGCGCCAGGACCGTGGCTGTGACGCTGGCGCCGGCCACCAGGGGCGAACCGACGGTCAGGTCGGCGCCACTGCCCACTGCCAGCACCTGATCGATCACGATCTCCTGGCCAACATCCGCAGCAATCTGTTCTACCTTGATCTTCTCGCCGGCCGCAACCTTGTATTGCTTGCCACCTGTTTTTATGACCGCGTACATCTGAGCCCTTTCGAGAAACTCCCCGCTCAAGCGGGGCGACAATCAGCGTCAGGGTGCGCAATGCATGCACCGCGTGCCACGCCGCCACGTCCCCGACACACACATGCCACGGAACGGAACCGCGAAGTTTAGCACGGTCACTCGCCATGACCCATGCCAAGGTGTCTGGTTCACTTAGCGGGCACGCCCATTCCTATAATCACCCAGCCCTCCCTGCGCCCGCCCAGCTTCCCGACATGTCCCCCGCCACCGCCCTCAGGCACAGCCGCAGCCCGCCCGACCCAATGGCGGCCGAGATGGCGAAGGTCGATGCGGTGATTGCCGAGCGCCTGCGCTCGGACGTGGCCCTGATCAACCAGATCGCGCTGTACATCGTCAGCGCCGGTGGCAAGCGCATCCGGCCGCGGTTGGTGCTGCTGTTTGCTGGTGCCTTGGGCTTTGCCGGGCCCGAGCGGTTCACGCTGGCGGCGACGGTCGAGTTCATCCACACCGCCACCTTGCTGCACGACGACGTCGTTGATGAATCTTCATTGCGCCGCGGCCGCGATACCGCCAACGCGGTATTCGGCAATGCCGCCAGCGTCCTGGTCGGTGATTTTCTCTACTCCCGCGCCTTCCAGATGATGGTCGGCGTCAACAACCTGCGCGTGCTCGACGTGTTGGCGGATGCCACCAACGTCATCGCGGAAGGTGAGGTGCTGCAGTTGATGAACATGCACGACGCCGACCTCGCGGTCGACGAGTACTTGCGCGTCATCCGCTTCAAGACCGCCAAGTTGTTCGAAGCCAGCGCGCGTCTGGGGGCACTGTTGGCCGGGGCCGACAGCGTGGTCGAAGAGGCCTGCGCGGACTACGGCCGGTCGCTGGGCACGGCCTTTCAGTTGGTCGACGACCTGCTCGACTACGACGGCGAGACCCATGCGCTGGGCAAAAACGTCGGCGACGACCTGCGTGAAGGCAAGCCGACGCTGCCGCTGCTGGTGGCCATGGCCCGCGGCGATCCGGCCGAGCGCGAGCTGGTGCGGCATGCGATCGAGCATGGCGAAGTGGCGCGGCTGGCCGACATCGTGACGGTGGTGCGTCGGACCGGCGCCCTCGATGCCGCCAGGCAGGTCGCCCGTGACGAAGCGGCCCAGGCGCGTGAGTGCCTGCGGCACCTGCCGCCGTCGACACAGCGGGACGCTCTGCTAGAATTATGTGCTCGATCGGTTGATCGCTCATCCTGAGCCGTCAGCCGAGTGCATCGCGGCGCGACACACTTGTTCCGCCGCCCATCGGGGTGTAGCTTAGCCTGGTAGAGCGCTACGTTCGGGACGTAGAGGCCGGAGGTTCGAATCCTCTCACCCCGACCAGATTTGTGTGCAATTCCGTCGTCGCCAGCCGCGGTGCACATGAGGCGCGGCCTTTGTGAACTGTTGCCGACATGCGGGAGCGCGCCGATTTACAGTGCCTGGGGGATCAGCGATGATCGCTTCGCCTCTTTTTGCATCGTGAGTTGACGCCCTCCCACGTGGATACGCTGGCTGAAGCCCCCCACTCCTCGCTGTCCGGCGTTGCCCGGGTGCTCGTGCACGCCGGCAAGCTCGGCGCGAAAGCCGCCGAAGCACTGGTCAAGTCGGCGGCTGACCGCAAGACCAGCTTCGTCTCGGCTCTGATTGCCGCCGGCTCGGTGTCTGCGGCCGACCTCGCGCACACCTTGGCCGGGGCCTTGGCACTGCCGGTGCTCGACCTTGCCGCCGTCGATGCCGAGCGCTTGCCGCGCAACGTGATCGACAACAAGCTGGTCAACCAGTACCAGGTGGTGGTGCTGGGCAAGCGCGGCAACCGGCTGTTCATTGGTGGTGCCGACCCAACCGATCAGGAAGCCGTCGAGCGCATCAAGTTCGCCACCCAGCTCTCGCCCGAATGGGTGGTGGTCGAGTACGACAAGCTGGCCAAGATGCTGGCCAGCAGCGCTTCGAGCGCCAGTGATGTGATCGAGTCGCTGGCCGCAGGCGATTTCGACTTCGATGTCACCGATGACGCGTCCGAGCAGGAATCCACCGAGGTCGCGTCGGAGGTCGAGGACGCACCGGTGGTGCGTTTCCTGCAGAAGATGCTGATCGACGCGATCAATGCGCGCGCGTCGGACCTGCACTTTGAGCCCTACGAATACCACTACCGCGTGCGCTTTCGCGTCGATGGCGAGTTGCGCGAGATTACCCAGCCGCCGATCGCCTTCAAGGACAAGCTGGCCTCGCGGATCAAGGTCATCAGCCGCATGGACATCGCCGAAAAGCGGGTGCCCCAAGACGGCAAGATGAAGCTCAAGTTCGGTAACCGGGCGATCGACTTTCGCGTCAGCACCTTGCCCACGCTGTTCGGCGAAAAGATCGTCATCCGGATCCTCGACCCGTCGTCGGCCAAGCTCGGCATCGATGCCCTGGGCTACGAGAAGATCGAGAAGGACCGCCTGATGCAGGCGATCCAGCGGCCCTACGGCATGGTTCTGGTGACCGGCCCGACCGGGTCTGGCAAGACGGTGTCGCTCTACACCTGCCTGAACATCCTCAACCAGCCGGGCGTGAACATCTCCACCGTCGAAGACCCGGCGGAAATCAACTTGCCCGGCGTCAACCAGGTCAACGTCAACGACAAGGCCGGGACCACCTTCGCCGTGGCACTCAAGGCCTTCCTGCGCCAGGATCCCGACATCATCATGGTCGGCGAAATCCGCGACCTGGAAACCGCCGACATCGCCATCAAGGCCGCGCAAACCGGCCACTTGGTGATGTCCACGCTGCACACCAACGACGCCCCCGGCACGCTGACGCGCCTGCTGAACATGGGCGTGGCGCCGTTCAACATCGCGTCCAGCGTGCTGCTGGTGACCGCGCAGCGCCTGGCGCGCCGGCTGTGCGAAGCCTGCAAGACGACGGTCGAGTACCCGCGCGAGGCCCTCAAGCGCGCCGGCTTTGCAGACACCGACATCGATGGCTCGTGGAAGCCCTACAAGGCAGTCGGCTGTTCGGCGTGCAGCAACGGCTACAAAGGCCGTGTCGGCCTGTACCAGGTGATGCCGATCACCGAAGAGATGCAGCGCATCATCCTGGCCGAGGGCTCGGCCCTGGACATCCAGCACGAGGCGCAGAAGAACGGCGTGCGCGACCTGCGCCAGTCGGGTCTGGCCAAGGTGCGTGCCGGCGTGACCACGCTCGAGGAAGTCATCACCGTGACCAACGAGTGATGGCGTTCCCGACCCTTTCCTCAATCACAAGCTAACCAGCCCTTGGAGGCTTTATGGCGACTGCGGTAGCCGCGAGAGACATCAAGGAATTCGTCTTCGAGTGGGAAGGCAAGGACAAGAACGGCAAGCTCGTTCGCGGCGAGGTGCGTTCGGGCGGCGAGGCCGCCGTCAGCGCGGGGTTGCGCCGCCAGGGCATCCTGGTGACCAAGGTGAAGAAGCGCCGTATGCGTGGCGGCTCGTCGATCAAGCAAAAAGATGTGGCCATCTTCACCCGCCAGTTGGCAACGATGATGAAAGCCGGCGTGCCGCTGCTGCAAGCCTTCGACATCGTCGCGCGCGGCAGCACCAACCCACGCATGACCAAGCTGCTGACCGACATCCGCACCGATGTCGAGACCGGCACCAGCCTGTCGGTGGCGTTTCGCAAGCACCCGATGCAGTTCAATGCGCTGTACTGCAACTTGGTCGAGGCCGGCGAGGCCGCCGGTATCCTGGAGCAGATCCTCGACCGGCTGGCGATCTACGAAGAAAAAACCCTGGCGCTGAAGAGCAAGATCAAGTCGGCACTGATGTATCCGGTTGCGGTGATGGTGGTGGCGTTTATCGTGCTTACCGTGATCATGATCTTCGTGATTCCGGTCTTCGCGGATGTGTTCAAGTCATTCGGGGCCGACCTGCCGGCACCCACATTGGCTGTGATGTGGATGTCGGCCCAGTTCGTCCAGTATTGGTGGCTGCTCTTCGGCGTGCTGATCGGTGGCGGCTACTTTTTCATGCAATCGTGGCGGCGCTCCGAGAAGATGCAGATCGTGATGGACCGCCTGCTCCTGCGCATACCGGTGTTCGGTGAACTGATACGCAAAGCAGTGCTGGCACGCTGGACACGCACCCTGTCGACGATGTTCGGCGCGGGCGTGCCCTTGGTCGAAGCCCTCGATTCGGTTGGCGGCGCTTCCGGCAACGCGGTGTTCCGCATCGCCACCGAGCAGATCCAGAAGGAAGTCTCGACCGGCACCTCGCTGACGATGGCGATGCAGAACACCGGCGTGTTCCCGACCATGGTGCTGCAGATGGCCGCCATCGGCGAAGAATCGGGCTCGCTCGATCACATGCTGAGCAAAGCCGCCGAGTTCTACGAGGACGAGGTCGACGAAATGGTCAAGGGCCTGTCGAGCCTGATGGAGCCCTTTATCATCGTCATCCTGGGCGTGGTGATCGGTGGCATCGTGGTGTCGATGTACCTGCCGATCTTCAAGCTCGGTGCGGTGGTCTGACGCCGCGCCGATGAAGGATCTGTTGCCGCCGCTGGACCTGCTGCTCTCCCCTTTCGCACTGGCCATCCTGGGCCTGTGCGTCGGCAGCTTTCTCAATGTCGTGATCCACCGCATGCCGCTGATGCTCGAGCGGCAGTGGTGGACCGACGTCGCGCAGCAACTGGCGGACAGCGATTCCTGGCGCCGCGTGTTCGGCGGCAAGGATGCCACGGCCGCGCCGACGGCCGATCATCAACGCACTGCGACCGCCTTGGGCCAGGCCGTGGCGGCACTGGCGCCGTTCACGATCGCCCGCCCGCGTTCGCGCTGCCCGGCTTGTGGTCACCAACTCGCCTGGCATGAAAACCTGCCGCTCATTGGCTGGCTGCGCCTCAAAGGCCGCTGCGCCGCCTGTGGCTCACGCATTTCGGCGCGCTATCCGCTCGTAGAGCTGGCCACGGCCATGCTGTTCGCCGCCATCGCCTGGCGCTTCGGCGCACACCCGGTGGCGCTGCTGTGGAGCGCCTTCGCGGCCGTGCTGATGGCACTGGCCTTGATTGACTGGGAGACCACCGTGCTGCCCGATGCGCTGACCCTGCCGCTGTTGTGGGCGGGGTTGGTGGCTGCCGCCTTCGGCTGGACGATTGCGCTGCCGGCGGCACTGTGGGGCGCGGTTGCCGGCTACCTGTCGCTGTGGTCGGTCTACTGGCTGTTCAAGCTCACCACCGGCAAGGAAGGCATGGGCTATGGGGACTTCAAGTTGCTCGCGGCCTTGGGCGCCTGGCTGGGCTGGCAGATGATCGTGCCGATGCTCCTGCTGGCCTCGGTGATCGGCGCCGCGGTCGGCATCGCGATGAAAATCGCTGCCACGCTGCGCGAAGGTCGCTATGTGCCGTTCGGCCCGTTCCTGGCCGGGGCCGGGCTGGTGGTCATGTTCGCCGGTGCGCCCACGGTCCTCGACTGGATCGGCTGGGCTTGATCGGAAGACAGCGGTGCGCATCGGCCTGACCGGCGGCATCGGCGGCGGCAAGAGCAGCGTGGCCGCGATGCTGGCGCAGCTTGGCGCCACGGTCATCGACACCGACGCCATCGCCCGCCGTTTGACCCTGGCCGACGGCGCGGCCATGCCCGCCCTGCGAGAAGCCTTCGGCGAACATGTTGCGCGGCCCGACGGCGCGCTCGACCGCGACGCGATGCGCACTCGGGCGTTCGCCGATCCGGCCGTCAAGCAACGCCTCGAAGCCATCCTGCATCCACTGATCGGCGCCGAGGCCTTGCGCGAAGCAGCCGCCGCCACCAGCCGCGTCATCGTCTTCGACGTGCCGCTGCTCGCCGAGTCGTCGCATTGGCGCGCGCGGTTCGATCGCGTGCTGGTGATCGATTGCAGCCCGACCACGCAAATCGAGCGCGTGGTGCAGCGCTCCGGCTGGACGCGCGACGCCGCCGAGCGCGTCGTCGCCAGCCAGGCCAGCCGCGCCGTGCGGCGTGCCATCGCCGATGCAGTGATCTTCAATGACGGCATCGACATCGCCGCGCTCGACGCCACTGTCGCAGCACTGTGGAACCTCTGGCAACCGGCGTCGCAAATCCCTGTGGAACAATGACGCCGCAGCGCCCGCTGCTGCGCCGCGAAAGCACGCCTTGGTTCGCTACGAGTACCCGTTCAACGAGAGCATCCGCACGATGTTGCGGCTCGAACAACTGTTCGACCGCCTCGGCCAGTTGATGCCGCGCGACGCGCCGCTCGACCACCATTTCGCGCTGACCACCATCTTCGAGATCGTCGACGTCGCCTCGCGCGCCGACCTGAAGAGCGACCTGCTCAAGGATCTCGAACGCCACAAGGCCCAGTTCCAGTCCTACCGCGGCAACCCGGCCATTTCCGAAGCCGCGCTCGATGCTGTACTGGCCAAGATCGACCACGCCTTCAGCGGCCTCAATGCCCTGCCCGGCAAGGCCGGCAGCGTGCTCAGCAGCAACGAATTCCTGATGGGCATCCGCAGCCGCATCAACATCCCTGGCGGTACCTGCGAGTTCGACCTGCCGGCCTACTACGCCTGGCAACAGCACGACGCCGCCCACCGCCGCACCGACCTGATGCAATGGATCGCCACCCTGACGCCGCTGGCCGAGGCGCTGAACGTGCTGCTCGGCCTGCTGCGCGACGCCGGATCGCCGCAGCGCGTGGTGGCCCATGGCGGCCAGTTCCAGCAGACCCTGCCTCAGGGCAAGACCTACCACCTGTTGCGCCTGCGCCTGGATGGCGCGCTCGGCCTGGTGCCCGAGATCTCGGGCCACCGCTTGATGGTCTCGGTGCGCCTGATGCGCGCCGACGCCGAGGGCCGCATTCGCCCGGTCACTGAGGACCAGGCGTTCGAGTTGACCCTGTGCTCGTGAGCCCTGCCTCGCCCACCCCGCGGCGCGTGCCGTGCCCGTCGTGCGGCCAGCCCAGCGTCTTTGCCCCCGCCAACCGCTGGCGGCCGTTTTGCAGCCCGCGCTGCGCCGGCGTCGACCTCGGCGCCTGGGCCAGCGAGAGCTACCGCGTCGAGGCACCGCCGCCTTCCGACGACCTGACCGACAGCGACCCGCCCGAGCCGCGGCATTGAAGCGGCGCTGACCGCCAGGCCTTGAAACGGCACGCGACGCCCCTATAATCTGCTTGCTAGCACTCACCATCGGTGAGTGCTAACGGCGTCGGCCACCCCGCGCCAATCGATGTGAATGTGCGCACACTTCAACCGCGCACGTTCCACAAGCTCATTGTGAGACCACTGGAGATGCAAGCATGAAACTTCGTCCGTTGCACGATCGCGTGATCGTCAAGCGCCTCGAGCAAGAAACCAAGACCGCCTCGGGTATCGTGATTCCCGACAACGCCGCCGAAAAACCCGATCAGGGTGAAGTACTGGCCGTCGGCCCCGGCAAGCGCAGCGAAAAGACCGGCGACTTCATCGCCTTGAACATCAAGGTCGGTGACCGCGTGCTGTTCGGCAAGTACAGCGGCCAGACCGTCAAGGTCGATGGCGACGAACTGCTGGTGATGCGCGAAGAAGACCTCTTCGCCGTCGTCGAAAAGAAGTAATCACAGTCTCATCTCGGAGAACAGAACATGGCAGCAAAAGACGTAGTCTTCGGCGGCGAGGCCCGTGCCCGCATGGTCGAAGGCGTGAACATCCTGGCCAACGCGGTCAAGGTCACGCTGGGCCCCAAGGGCCGCAATGTGGTCCTCGAGCGCAGCTTCGGCGCCCCCACCGTGACCAAGGACGGCGTGTCCGTGGCCAAGGAAATCGAGCTCAAGGACAGGCTCCAGAACATGGGCGCGCAGATGGTCAAGGAAGTTGCTTCCAAGACCAGCGACAACGCCGGTGACGGCACCACCACCGCCACCGTGCTGGCCCAAGCGATTGTTCGCGAAGGCATGAAGTACGTGGCCGCCGGCATGAACCCGATGGACCTCAAGCGTGGCATCGACAAGGCCGTCACGGCCCTGGTCGAAGAGCTGAAGAAGGCCTCCAAGGCGACCACGACGAGCAAGGAAATCGCCCAGGTTGGTTCGATCTCGGCCAACGCCGACGAGTCGATCGGCAAGATCATCGCCGACGCGATGGACAA
>JANOKY010000318.1:0-4576 GCA_031419635.1 Burkholderiales bacterium
GACTTCCTTGAACTCGGCATCGACCACGTTGTCGTCGGCTGCGGCGTCGGCCTTGGCGGTGGACGGTTGCGGCGCCTCGCCTGCATTCGCCCCCTGCGCGGCCGCCGCCTTCTGCACATCGGCGTACATCTTCTCCGACAGCTTCTGGCTGGCCGTCATCATCGCTTCGGTCTTGGCCTCGATGGTCGCCTTGTCGTCGCCCTTCATGGCATCTTCGACGTCCTTGACCGCGGCTTCGATCTTGGCCTTCTCGTCGTCGCTGAGATCCTTGCCATGCTCGGCCAGGCTCTTCTTCACGCTGTGCATCATGGCGTCGGCATGATTGCGCGCCTGCACCAGTTCGAGCTTCTTCTTGTCCTCATCGGCGTTGAGCTCGGCGTCTTTCACCATCTTCTGGATCTCGTCTTCCGACAGGCCCGAGTTGGCCTTGATGGTGATCTTGTTTTCCTTGCCGGTGCCCTTGTCCTTGGCGTGCACATGCAGGATGCCGTTGGCATCGATGTCGAAAGCGACCTCGATCTGCGGCAGGCCACGCGCCGCCGGCGGAATGCCTTCCAGGTTGAATTCACCGAGCGACTTGTTGCCCGCAGCCAGCTCGCGTTCGCCCTGGAAGACCTTGATCGTCACCGCCGGCTGGTTGTCGTCGGCGGTGCTGAACACCTGCGCAAACTTGGTCGGGATGGTGGTGTTCTTCTTGATCATCTTGGTCATCACGCCGCCCAGCGTCTCGATGCCGAGCGACAGCGGCGTCACGTCGAGCAGCAGCACGTCCTTGCGGTCGCCGCCCAGCACCTGGCCCTGGATCGCAGCGCCGACGGCCACCGCCTCATCCGGATTCACGTCCTTGCGCGGCTCTTTGCCGAAGAACTCCTTGACCTTCTCCTGCACCTTGGGCATGCGGCTCATGCCGCCGACCAGGATCACGTCGTCGATCTCGGTCAGCTTGACGCCGGCATCCTTGACGGCGATGCGGCAGGGCTCCATCGTGCGCTCGATCAATTCATCGACCAGCGATTCGAGCTTGGCGCGGGTGAGCTTGATGTTCAGGTGCCGCGGGCCGGTGGCGTCGGCGGTGATGTAGGGCAGGTTGACGTCGGTCTGGGTCGAGTTCGAGAGCTCGATCTTGGCCTTCTCGGCGGCTTCCTTCAGGCGCTGCAGCGCCAGTACGTCCTTGGTCAGATCGACGCCCTGGTCTTTCTTGAACTCGGTGACGATGTAATCGATGATGCGCTGGTCGAAGTCTTCGCCGCCGAGGAAGGTGTCGCCGTTGGTCGACAGCACTTCGAATTGCATCTCGCCGTCGACATCGGCGATCTCGATGATCGAGATGTCGAAGGTGCCGCCGCCGAGGTCGAATACCGCGATCTTGCGGTCGCCCTTGCCGTGCTTGTCCAAACCGAACGCGAGTGCAGCCGCGGTCGGCTCGTTGATGATCCGCTTGACATCCAGGCCGGCGATGCGCCCGGCGTCCTTCGTCGCCTGGCGCTGGCTGTCGTTGAAGTACGCCGGCACGGTGATCACGGCCTCGGTGACTTCTTCACCGAGGTAGTCCTCGGCGGTCTTCTTCATCTTGCGCAGCACTTCGGCCGATACCTGCGGCGGCGCCAGCTTCTTGCCGCGCACTTCGACCCAGGCGTCGCCGTTGTCGGCGGCGGCGATGGTGTAAGGCATCAGGTCGATGTCCTTTTGCACTTCCTTCTCGGTGAACTTGCGCCCGATCAGGCGCTTGACCGCGTACAGGGTGTTCTTCGGGTTGGTGACTGCTTGGCGCTTGGCCGAGGCGCCGACGAGGATCTCGCCGTCGTCCTGGTAGGCAATGATCGACGGCGTGGTGCGCGCACCCTCGCTGTTCTCGATCACCCGCGTGGTGTTGCCCTCCATGATGGCCACGCACGAGTTGGTCGTGCCCAGGTCGATGCCGATGATCTTGCCCATGGTCTGTGCTCCTGAAAGAGAAATTGGCTTGTCTTCGAGTTGTGGATTACTTGGCGGCTTTCAAGCCTGCGCGGCGATTACTTCGCCGCCGCCACCGCAGCCACAGTCACCAACGCCGGCCGCAGCACGCGGTCGCTGATCAGGTAGCCCTTTTGCAGCACCGTGACCACGGTGTTCGCTTCCTGCTCGGCCGGCACCACGCTGATGGCCTGGTGCTGGCGTGGGTCGAATTTGGTGCCGGCCGGCGGCGCGATCTCGATCACCTTGTTGCGCTCGAGCGCGGCGGCCAACTGGCGCAGCGTGGCATGCACGCCTTCGAGCACCTGGGCGGTGTCGGCGTCGGGCAGGGCGATGGCGGCCTGTAGGCTGTCCATCACTGGCAGCAGGCTCTCGGCAAACGATTCGACCGCGTACTTGCGCGCCTTGCTCATTTCTTCCTCGGCACGGCGGCGGGTGTTTTCGGCCTCGGCGCGGGCACGCAGGAAGGCGTCGTTGACTTCGGTGAAGCGCGACTGCAACTCGCTCAACTGCACTTCGGCGCTGGTTTCAGGCTGCACATCGGCGCCGTTCTGCGCGGGATCGGCAGCCGCAGCGGCGGCTATCGGCTCGTCGGTGGGGGTCATGGTGGCGGGCGTTGAAAGTGAATGCGGTTCGCGGCCAGATGGGGACCAATCCCGCGACTTCAAGAAGGCTTTCGCGCGATCGAGCGTGCGGCGCCACCAGCGCATCACTTGCCGCTGTCGTCGATCGATGCGCTCCAGCGCCGCCATTGCAGCTGGCTGCGTTCGAGATCCCGGCGGTCGCGCTTGGTCGGCCGCCCTTGCTCGATGCTGTGGGCCGGCTCGGGCGCCAGCCGCCGGGCTTCGGCCGCGCGCTGGCGCTCGGCCACGCTGTCGGCGGTTTCTTCGTACAAGGCCTGGGCGACAGGCGCCGGGCCGCGGAGCTGGCTCAAGCCGCGCACCACCAGTTCGCGCTCCTGCGCGCCCTGGCGCAACCGAATGCGGTCGCCCAGGTGCAGCTCACGCGAGGCCTTGGCCGCCTGCCCATTGACGGCCACGCGGCCATGGCCCACTTCCTCGGCAGCGAGCGCGCGGGTCTTGAACAAGCGCGCGGCCCACAGCCACTTGTCCAGGCGCACGCGGTTGAGGTTGCCGTTCACCTCGACGTCCACCTCAAGCCATGCGGCTCATTCGGGCTCGATCTTCGCGTCCTTGACCACCTTGGCCCAGCGCGGTTTCTCGGCCCGGATCAGCGTCGCGAAGTCTTCCGGCGTGCCGCCGGCGATCTCGTTGCCTTGGCCGAGCATCAACTCGCGCTGCTCCTTGTCCAGCAGGGCCTTGTTGCCGGCCCTGTTGATCAGCGCGATCAGCTCCGCAGGCAGGCCCTTGGGGCCGACGATGCCCTGCCAGTTCTGCACTTCCACGGCAGGGTAGCCGGCCTCGGCCATGGTCGGGATGTCGGGCAACAGCGGCGAACGCGATTTGCTGGTGATTGCCAGTGCGCGCAGCCGGCCGCCCTTGATCGACGGCATCGCGGCGTACATCTTCTCGAACATCATCTGCACCTGCCCACCCATCAGGTCGGTGGCGCCTGCAGCGCCGCTCTTGTAGGGCGAGTGAATCATGTCGATGCCCGCCGTGTGCTCGAAAAGTGCGCCGCTGAGGTGGTGGGTGCCGCCGATGCCGCCCGAGGCGTAGGCCAGCTTGCCGGGCTCGGCCTTGGCGGCGGCGACCACGTCCTTGACGGTCTTGAACGGCGAGTCGTTGCGCACCATCAGGATCAGCGGGCCGCGCTCGATCAGCATGATCGGCACCAGGTCGGCCAGCGGGTCGAACGGGATCTTCTTGAACAACGCCTGGTTCACCGCCAGCGGGGCGAAGTTGCCCATGCCGATGGTGTAGCCGTCGGGCTTGGCCTTGGCGATCGCATCGGTGCCGATGTTGCCGCCGGCACCGGCCTTGTTGTCGACGATGATGGTCTGCCCGAACTCCTTGCCCATCAGCCGCGCGAGCTGGCGCGAGCGGTTGTCGGCATTGCCACCGGCGGCGTAGGGGCAGATCCAGGTGATGAGCTTGCTGGGGTACTTGTCCTGCGCCCAGCCCAGCGTGGGTATCAACACCGAGCCCGCGCTGGCGGCGAGCATCGAACGGCGTGTGTGCATGAGTGTCCTCGGTGAAAGTTCAGTCAAGAAACGAAGGATAAACGCAGGCGAGGTTCAGTTGCGCGCGCCGGCTGCCAGCGCAAGGGCACGTTGCTGCGAAAGCGCCGCAGCGGTCGTCGGGCTGCTCCAGCCCTGCATATGTCGCATGGCGATTGCTGCCAACGCCGCGATCCATTCATGCTGGTCGTTTAGGCAGGCGATGTACTCGAACGCCTGGCCGCCGGCCGCGAGGAAGGCCGCGCGCGCTTCCTGGTCGATCTCTTCGAGCGTTTCCAGGCAATCGGCGGCGAAGCCGGGGCACATCACGTCGACCCGTTTCACACCCTGGGTGGCCAGCGCCACCAGGGTCGGCCCTGTGTACGGCGTGAGCCACTTGGCTTTGCCGAAGCGGCTCTGGAAGGTGACCAGCAGTTCGCCCTTGGGCAGGCCCAGGCGCTCGCCGAGCAGGCGCGCGGTGGCATGGCATTCGCAGTGGTACGG
>JANOKY010000319.1:0-4768 GCA_031419635.1 Burkholderiales bacterium
GCTGCCACAAGGGCTTGTTCAGCCCCATCTCCTCGCGCACCCGCTCGATCACATGCTCGGGCGCTCGGTCGCCGACGATCGCCAGCACCGGGTCGACCGGGATCACGCGGCCGATGAAGAAGGTGACGGCAAGCAGGCCGAGGTAGGTCAGCGCGACGACGGCCGTGAACCGCGTCGCCGATCGAAGCACGCCACGCAAGTTTGCGGTCAACACTCCAAGCAACCGCCGCTGATCCGGCTCCGCCGGTCAGCCAGCGGTGCCCCCTTGAGGGGGAGCGCCGAAGGCGCTTCGGGGGTGGGTCGTATCACTTCTTGCCGACCCGAAACAGGTAGGTCGAATCCGACGTCGGCCCGATCTTCAGCCCGTCGACATGGCTGCGGTACGCCGCCACTTCGGTCTGCTGGTAGAGCATCACGAAAGGGCTGGACTTGCGGAATTCGGCCTGGATGTCCTGGTAGATCTTGGCGCGCTTGGCGCCGTCGCGTTCCAGCGCGGCGGCGTCGGCCATCTTCGTCATTTCCGGGATGTCCCAGGCATTGCGCCAGGCCAGTGGTTTGCTCTTGGCGTCGTCGGCGTTGCTCGGGTTGCGCGCGAAGGTGTCGGCATTGGTGTGCGGGTCCCAGTAGTCGGCGCCCCACTGTCCGATGTAGATGTCGTGGGTGCGGGCGCGGTACTTGGTGAGGGTCTGTTTGCCGTCGCCCGGCAGGATCTCCATCTCGATGCCGGCTTGTTTCAAGGTCTGCTGCACCGCCTCGGTGATGCCCTGCACCGGCTGGATGCTGCGCATGTCGATCGTGACCTTGAAGCCGTTCGGGTGCCCAGCCTTCGCCAGCAGCGCCTTGGCCTTGGCGACGTCGAGCTTGTACGGGTTCTCCTTGCTCGCGCCCAGGAGGCCGATCGGCAGGAAATTCTGGTGCACCACGCCGATGTTCTTGATGATGGTGTCGCCGATCGCGGCGTAATCCACCAGCCACTTGAAGGCCTCGCGCACTTCGGACTTGGCCAGGATCGGGTTCTTTTGATTCAAGCTGAAGTAGTAGACGGTGCCCTTGGGCGTAGCCGTCGTCTTCACGTCCTTGTTGGCAGCCAGCGCCGCCAGATCCTGCGGGCTCAGGTTGCGCGCGATGTCGATGTCGCCTTTTTCCAGCAGCAGGCGCTGGGTGGCGCTCTCCTTCACATGGCGGTAGATCACGCGCGCGGGTTTGGATTTGGCGCCGTGGTAGTTGTCGTTGCGATCGAGCGTGACCAACTCGTTGGCGCGCCATTCGCGAATCTTCAGCGGCCCCGAGCCGGCATAGTTGGTCTTGAGCCAGGCATAGCCCATGTCACCGGCGCCGTCCTTGAGCATTTCCTTGCTCAGCACGAGCTTCTTGTCGACCACCGCCGCCACATTGGCGGTGAGGCAGTTGTAGACCAGCGTGGGCGCATAGGCCTTGTCGGTTTCGATCGACAGCGCCAGCGGGCCGGTGACCTTGACCTTGTCCTTGACGTTGTCCTTGGCCAGCCCGAACTGCGTCAGGATGAAAGCCGGCGTCTTGTCGAGCAGCACCGCGCGCTGCAACGAGAACACCACGTCGTCGGCCGTCAGCGCGTTGCCCGACGCGAATTTCAGGTTTGGCTTCAACTCGAAGCTGTAGGTTTTGCCGTCGGCCGACACGCTCCATTGGCTCGCCAGGTCGGGCAGCAGCTTCGACGGGTCGTTGACGTCATAGCGCAGCAGCCGGTCGTAGCCATTGCCCATCAGCTCGCCGGCCGAAATCTCGAAGGCCTCGGCCGGGTCGAGCGAGATGATGTCGTCGAAGGCCATCGCCACCACGAGGGTGTCCTTGGGTGTGGCAGCGCGCAGCGGCAGTGCCGTGCTGGCAAGCAGGGCAGCGGCGGCGCTGGCAAGCTGGCGGCGGTTCATCGACAGGGTCATGGTCAGGCTCTCCTTTGGGGTGTCATTGCGGCTGCGGCCATGGCGCCATCAGCGCCAGCCACAGCAGTTTCTCGAACTCGGGCGCAAAGCGCTCGATGATGGCTTCGGGATCGGGGCACATCTTGGCGTCGGTGATGAGGCCGAATTGCACGCCGCCAGCGTAGCTCAGGATCGACACGCCCATGCCAATGTCGCCCGACTGCGGTACCCAGAACATCACCTGCTCCACCGTGCGGCCGCAAAACGTGATCGCCTCTTTGGGCCCGGGCACGTTGGTCATCACCGCGGTGGCCTTCTTCGCGAACATGCCGGTGATCGCGCTCTGCACCGGCTTGACCATCAAGCCCGACAGCGCAAGAACGCCAAACGCCAGCAGCGGCTGGTAGCTGCCTTTGAGTTCGGCCATGCCCGCGCGCACCTGCACCAGGCGCTCGACGGGGTTGGCAATGCCGATCGGCAGCACCAGCGGTACCAGGCCGAAGCGGTTGCCGAGCTTGTAGGCGTCGGCCAGGGGGCGCAGGTTCACCGGCACCATGGCGCGGATCTGCTGGCCGCTGGGGTCATCGCCCTTGCTGCGCAGGTAGTTGCCGATGGCGCCGGCCACGCACGACAGCAGCACGTCGTTGATCGACGCATCGAGCACCTTGCCTACGGCTTTGACCTGGTCCAGCGGCAGTGGCTCGCCCCAGGCCACGCGCTTGCCCAGCGTGGCGTGGCCCTTCAGCCGCGTGGGCGAATCGTCGGCCATCAGCGCCAGTGCGGCCACGTCGCTGATCACCTGTAGGCCCACGCGCGCCATTTCAAGCGGGCCCGTCACCGGCGCGCCGGGCTGCGACAGCATCGCCATGCTCTTGCCCACGCCCTGGCCGTACATCGCGATGGCCTTCATCGTCAGCTCGGTGAAGGGCTTGATGACGGCATCAGCGAGCCAGTCGCCGCCGTCGTCGTGCGTGGCCTCGCGCGCCTTGCGCTGCGGCGGCGCCTGGCCGCCATCGGCGATCGACAGCGTCACCGCCATCAGCGCAATGCCGTCGCCGATGCAATGGTGGATGCGGCAAATCATTGCACTGCGCCCGCCATCCAGGTCTTCGATCAGTTCGAACTGCCACAGCGGCCGCGACGGATCGAGCGGCGTGGCCGCCAGGCCGGCGACATGCCGCTTGAGCGCATGCAGCGGCGGCTCATGCGCGTGCGGGCGCAGGGCACCGCGCACGACATGTTGGCCGATATCGAACGCGGTGTCGTTGATCCAGTGGGCGCCGGTCGCGTCTTCGACGACCTTTTGCCGAAAGCGCGGGTAGGCCAGCAGGCTGGTCTGGATGCGCTGCTGCAGCTCGGCCAGCGTCAACTGCGGCGCCAGCAGCCAGACGCCGACGATCATCATCAGGTTGGCGTCGGTGTCCATGCGCAGCCACGCCGTGTCGATGCGCGACATGCGTTCGCTGCCAGCAGCGGGGGTCATCGGGTCGTCCTGTGCAAGGCGGCCTTTCGGGCGGTGGGCCGATGCATCGCTAAGATGCACGCCGTCCACCCGAATCTAACCCGAAAGTAGCCGCCCATGGCCGACCTCAAAGCGACGTTCGACAAGGCCGTTGCCGACAGCAAGAACCTGCCCGAGAAGCCCGACAACGCCACCCTCTTGCAGCTCTACGCGCTGTACAAGCAAGCCGGCGGCGACGTCGACGGCAAGCGCCCCGGCTTCACCGACATGGTCGGCCGCGCCAAGTGGGATGCCTGGAACGCGATCAAGGGCAAGGACACGAAGGCGGCGATGCAGGAGTATGTGGATTTGATCGAGTCGCTGAAGTAGTCCATGTGCGGCGTGACCCTGTGAGAGGCCAGGCGCCACCGGCCGGTATTTCGCGGCACTTTCGTCGCGAGGCGAAACTCATGGTTGGCGTGTTCTTGGCCATGCTCGTCCTTGGATTGTTGGCTGCAACCTTCGGGCCACCCCTGCGGCGCTTCTTGGCAGTTGACAAGTGCCTGGACGCCGGTGGATCGTTCAACCACGCGACCGAAATCTGCGAGGGCTTGCAGGAATCACCTGGCCAGACACCGCCAGCCAAGAAGTGACATGCGCAGCCCATGGTCCGAGCGCAAGCGCGCGGCGATCCGCATGCCTGCAATGAGCTGGCAACGCGCAATTCAGTGCCGTCCTTGTCATGTGCTCGAACGCCACCATGGCGTCGGCAAGGCCGCCTGCGGCTTTGCTCGCGCCGCTCGTCGCACGCGAACTACTTCTTCACGGCAGCCTTCTTCGCCGCGGGTTTCGCGCTGCTCTTGGCCAACAACTCATCGAGGTTCTTCAAAATCTCCGCTTCGATGGTCTTGGAAAACGCGCCGAGCAGAAAACCGAGCTTGGCCTTCAAATCGAAGTGATCGGCGGTGACGATCAACTGGCCGTTGACGCCGGAGCGGGTGAATTCCACGGTGTCGCTGGTAACGCCTTCGAGCACGGTGCACTCCATGTCGAACTTCTTCTCCACGTCTTCGGCCCATTGCCAGGCCACCTTGCGCGCCTTGGCCAGGCCCAGGCTGTGTTGGCGGTGGATGTTGATGTCGGCCATCGGTCGGTCTCCAGTGGATGTCGGGTGCTTGCGGCGCGGCGCTCCGCCTGCACTCTGCGAAAAGCGAGGCCTACCCCAGCGAACGCCGCGGATCCGGCTTTGCCGGTCCGCTGGCGTTGCCCCTCGAGGGGAAGCGGCGACGCCGCTTCGGGGGTGCTTTCATTGCTCGCGCAGTGTCGCCTGGCGTTCGGCCTTGGGCAAGCCGGCCAGGCGTTTGACTTCGGCGTAGAAGCGCTTGAAGTCGCGGCCCTGGCGCTCGTACAGGCGCTCGAAGTTCGGCAC
>JANOKY010000320.1:0-3673 GCA_031419635.1 Burkholderiales bacterium
ACCAGCGACACCGCATCTGCACCCTGCTCGACCCCGGCAAGGACCCGCTGGGCAAGGGCTTTCACATCATCCAGGGCATGATCGCCATCGGCTCCGGCGGCCTCACCGGCAAGGGCTTCATGCAGGGCACACAGACGCACCTGGAGTTCATCCCCGAGCGCACGACGGACTTCATCTTCGCCGCCTTCGCCGAAGAGTTCGGCCTGGCCGGCACGATCGGCCTGCTGGTGGCTTTCACGTTCCTGATCTTTCGCGGCCTGATGATCGCCGCCGATGCGCCGACGCTGTTTTCGCGCCTGCTGGCCGGGTCGATCACGCTGTCCTTCTTCACCTACGCCTTCGTCAACATGGGCATGGTCAGCGGCATCCTGCCCGTCGTCGGCATCCCGCTGCCCTTCGTCAGCTACGGCGGCACGGCGATGGTCACCCTCGGTGTGGCGCTGGGCATGCTGATGTCGATCGCCAAGAGCCGACGCTTGATGCAGAGTTGACCGGCCCTTACCCCTTCAAGGGGGAAGGGGCTGAAGGTTCAGGCGCATGGTGACCAAGGTTCCGGGCGGCTGGCTGCGCGGGTGCGCGGCCTCGATGGTCACGCTGCCGCCATGGCGCTCGACAATCTCGCGCACGATCGCCAGACCCAGGCCCGAGCCATCGACCTCGGTGCCCAGGGCGCGGTAGAAGGGCTGGAACACCAGCTCGCGTTCGGCCTCGGGGATGCCGGGGCCGTTGTCTTCGACTTGCAGCATCGCCACCTGGCCGAACGGGTCGGCGAGCAAGCGCACGGTGACGACGCCGCCGCGCGGCGTGTACTGCAGGGCGTTGTCGACCAGGTTGCGGATCGCCTCGCGCGCCAGCACCGGCTGGCCCAACAGGCGCACCGCCTGGCGCTCGCCCGGCTCGGGGCCCTCGTAGCCGAGGTCGGTGCCCGCCTCCATTGCGCGCGGCACGAAGTCGCGCACCGTTTCGATGGCGAGCCCGGCCAGGTTGAAGGTTTGCAAGCGGCGCGCCTGCTCGCTGTCTTCGGCGCGCGCCATCGACAACAACTGGTTGACCATGTGCGCCGCACGCTGCGACGAACGCGCGATCTGGTGCAGCGAGCGCTTGACCGACTTGGCGTCGCCGCCGGCATCGATCTCGCGCTGGGCCAACTCGGCCTGGGTGCGCAAGCCCGCGAGCGGCGTCTTCAACTGGTGCGCAGCGTCGGCGAGGAAGTGTTTTTGCGCCGCGATCGAGCGGTCCAGCCGCGCCAGCAGGTCGTTGATCGCACCCACCAGCGGGCTGACTTCTTCGGGCGCCAGCCGCTCGTCGATCGGCGACAGATCGTCATTGGCGCGCTGGCGGATGCGGCGCTGCAATTCGTTCAGCGGCCGAAAGCCGCGCAGCAGTGCAAACCAGACCAGCACCACCGCCAGCGGCAGGATCGCGAACTGGCTGAGCATCACGCCGCGGGCGATTTCGGTGGTGAGCTGGGCGCGCTTGTCCAGCGTCTCGGCCACCTGCACCAGCGGCGGCACCGCGCTGGCAGGGCTGCCGGGCGCGGCCAACCAGAGGTAGGCCACGCGCACGGCCTGGCCCTGGACTTCGTCGTCGCGAAATCGCAGCTCGCCGGCCGGCGCGCGCGGCTCGTCGGGCACCGGCAGATCGCGGTCGCCGGCCACCCATTCGCCGCGCGCACCGAGCACCTGGAAGAACACCGCATCCGACGGGTCGCTGCGCAGGATCGCCGCCGAGGCCTCGTTCAGGCTGACACGCACTTCGGTGACCGGCCGCGCGCCCTGGGCTGCGACCACCGCCACGCGCCGCGACAGGGTGCGCGCCAACTCGCCCAGCTCGCGGTCGAACGGCCGGTTGGCGATGCCCTGCGCCACCACCCAGATGATCAGCACCGACAGCGGCCACAGCAGCAGCAGCGGCACCAGCATCCAGTCGAGGATGTCGCCGAACAGCGAGCGCTGGCTGCGCGGCTCGACGTCCGCCAGCGGCTTCTCAAGCAGGGATCTTCTCCAGGCAGTAGCCCAAGCCACGCACGGTGGCGATGCGGATCGGGCCCTGCTCGATCTTCTTGCGCAGGCGGTGCACGTAAACCTCGATCGCGTTGTTGCTGACCTCTTCGCCCCATTCGCAAAGGCGCTCGACCAACTGGTCCTTGCTGACCAGGCGGCCGGCGCGTTGCAGCAGTACCTCGAGCAGCGACAGCTCGCGCGCCGACAACTCGATCATCTGATCGTTGATGTAGCAGACGCGGCCGGTGGCATCGAAGCTGAGCGGGCCGTGCTTGAGGATCGTGCTGGCGGTACCCAGGCCGCGCCGCGTCAAGGCACGCACGCGAGCTTCAAGCTCTTGCAGCGAAAACGGCTTGGCCATGTAGTCGTCGGCGCCGAGGTCCAGGCCCTTGACGCGCTGCTCGACGCTGTCGGCCGCGGTCAGGATCAGCACCGGCACCGACGAGCCGCGCCCGCGCAGCTTGCGCAGCACCTCCAGGCCGTGCATCTTGGGCAGGCCCAGGTCGAGGATCACCAAGTCGAACTCGTGCGAGGCCAACGCCGCATCGGCCTCGCTGCCGCTGGCCACATGGTCGGTGGCAAAACCCGAGGCGCGCAGCGCGCGCAGCAGCCCGTCGGCCAACACCTGGTCGTCTTCGGCGATCAGCACGCGCATACCTCGTCTCCTGTTTTATTCAAATTCTAGGGAGGCCGGGCGCGCCCTCGCTTGACGGGCCACGATAACTGTACGAATATCCAGTTGTCGCGCATAATGCCACCCCAACCGTTCCACCCACCGGAGACCCGCATGGACGCCCCCGTCAAAGCCCTCAACACCGAAAAAGCCAAGGCCTTGCAGGCGGCGCTACAGCAGATCGACAAGCAGTTCGGCAAGGGCTCGATCATGCGCCTGGGCGAGGGTGAAGTGATCGAAGACATCCAGGTGGTTTCCACCGGCTCGCTGGGCCTGGATGTGGCGCTCGGCGTCGGCGGCCTGCCGCGCGGCCGGGTGATCGAGATCTACGGCCCCGAGTCGAGCGGCAAGACCACGCTGACGCTACAGGTCATCGCCGAGATGCAGAAGGTGGCCGGCACCTGCGCCTTCATCGACGCCGAGCACGCCCTGGACATCCAGTACGCGCAAAAGCTCGGCGTCAACCTGCAAGAGCTGCTGATCTCGCAGCCCGACACCGGCGAGCAGGCGCTGGAAATCGTCGACGCACTGGTGCGCTCGGGCGCGATCGACCTGATCGTGATCGACTCGGTGGCCGCGCTCACGCCCAAGGCCGAACTCGAAGGCGAGATGGGCGATTCGCTGCCCGGCCTGCAAGCGCGCCTGATGAGCCAGGCCCTGCGCAAGCTCACCGCGTCGATCAAGAAGACCAACACCATGGTCATCTTCATCAACCAGATCCGCATGAAGATCGGCGTCATGTTCGGCAACCCCGAAACCACCACCGGTGGCAACGCACTGAAGTTCTACGCCTCGGTGCGGCTGGACATTCGCCGCACCGGCAGCATCAAGCGGGCAGAAGAGGTGATCGGCAGCGAGACCAAGGTCAAGGTGGTCAAGAACAAGGTCGCGCCCCCGTTCAAGACCGCCGAGTTCGACATCCTTTATGGTGAAGGCACCAGCCGCGAGGGCGAGATCATCGACCTGGGCGTGGTGGCCAAGATCGTCGACAAGTCGG
>JANOKY010000321.1:0-2956 GCA_031419635.1 Burkholderiales bacterium
CAGCGCCATCTACGGCATGCCGATCCTCGAGGCCTACAAGGCCAAGACCGTGATCGTCAACAAGCGCTCGATGGCCGCGGGCTACGCCGGCCTGGACAACGAGCTGTTCTACATGGACAAGACGATGATGGTCTTCGGCGATGCGAAGAAGGTGGTCGAGGCGATGGTCAAGGCGGTGGAGTAGCGTCGACGGCTGAACCCGTCGCTCAGCCAATAGGGGTCACGGCCGGGTGGCCCCTTTCGCTGGGACGCTATCGAATCCCCTGATGCTGGCGCGACCTGCGCGCCGCCAGAATCGCCGCAGACCCCCAGGGAGCGTGCGATGGACAAGATCTGGCTCAAGCATTACCCCGCGGGCGTGCCCGCCGAGGTCAAGACCGACCTGTACCCCTCGCTGGTGGCGCTGCTGGAAGAGAGCTTTCGCAAGTACCGCAAGCTGCCGGCCTACAAGTTCATGGGCCGCGGCATCACCTTTGGCCAGGTCGACGATCTGTCGCGCGCGTTCGCGGCCTGGTTGCAGGCGCAGGGGCTGGCGCGCGGCGACCGTATCGCCATCATGATGCCAAACGTGCCGCAGTACCCGGTGGCGGTGGCGGGGATCCTGCGGGCGGGCTATGTGGTGGTCAACGTCAACCCGCTGTACACGCCGCGCGAGCTGGAGCACCAGTTGAAGGACTCCGGCGCCAAGCTGATCGTGATCGTCGAGAATTTTGCCGGCACGCTGCAGCAGGTGATCGACGCGGTGCCGACGAAGAAGGTGGTGCTGGCCTCGATGGGTGACCTGCTCGGCCTGCTCAAGGGCACGCTGGTGAACCACGTCGTGCGCAAGGTAAAGAAGATGGTGCCGGCCTTCGCCTTGCCCGGCGCGGTGCGCTTCAACGACGCGGTGGCGCAGGGCCGCGGTAAGCCCTACACCGCGCCGACGGTCGGGCCCGACGACATCGCGGTGCTGCAGTACACGGGGGGCACCACCGGTGTCTCCAAAGGCGCGGTGCTGCTGCACCGCAACCTGGTGGCCAACATCCTGCAGGCCGAGGCCTGGTACCAGCCGGCGCTGAAGAAGATCCCGGCCGGCGAGCAGATCATGACCGTCTGCGCGCTGCCGCTGTACCACATCTTCGGCTTCAACTCGAACATGATGCTGAGCATGCGCATGGGCGGCTGCAACCTGTTGATCGCCAACCCGCGCGACATCCCGGCGGTGATGGGTGAGCTGTCGCGGCAGCGCTTCCACAGCTTCCCGGCGGTGAACACGCTGTTCAACGCGATGGCGCATCACGCCGATTTCGCCAAGGTCGATTGGTCCTCGCTGAAGATCAGCATCGGCGGCGGCATGGCGGTGCAAAGCGCCACCGCCAAGCTGTGGCTGGAGAAGACCGGCTGCCCGATCATCGAGGGCTATGGCTTGAGCGAGACTTCGCCGTCCGCCACCTGCAACCCGGTCGATAGCGCCACCTACAGCGGCACCATCGGCCTGCCGATGCCGAGCACCGAGCTGGCTCTCCTCGACGACGATGGCAACGAGGTGCCGATGGGTCAGCCCGGCGAGATCGCGATCCGCGGCCCGCAGGTGATGGCCGGCTACTGGCAGCGCCCCGACGAAACGGCCAAGGTGATGACCGCCGACGGCTTCTTCCGCACCGGCGACATCGGTACCGTCGACGAGCGCGGCTACTTCAAAATTGTCGACCGCAAGAAGGACATGATCCTGGTCTCGGGCTTCAACGTCTACCCGAACGAGGTCGAAGACGTGATCGGCCAGATGCCCGGCGTGCTCGAATGCGCCGCGGTCGGCGTGCCCGACGACAAGGCCGGCGAGGCGGTGAAAGTGGTCATCGTGAAGAAGGACGACAAGGTCAGCGTGGCCGATGTCAAGGCCTGGTGCGAGGTCAACCTGACCGGCTACAAGCGGCCGCGCATCATCGAGTTCCGCAGCGAGTTGCCGAAGTCGCCAGTCGGCAAGATCCTGCGCCGCGAGCTGCGCGACCCGCCGAAATAGCCGCCCGCGCGGGCTCACCGCCGCCCGGTGCGATCATCGGGCCCCTGGATGTCTGCCCCCGCTCCCACCATGCCCCGGATCGCGATCGTCAGCGCCATGCACGAGGAGTTGCGTGCGCTGCTGCCGCTGCTGCGCGCGCCGCGCATCGAACGCCGCGCGGGGCGCGAATGCCACCTTGGCCGCATCGATGGCTGCGAGGTGGTACTCGTACTCTGCGGCATCGGCAAGGTGGCCGCCGCCACCACCGCCGCCGTGCTACTCGACGGCATGGACGTGCGCGCGCTGCTGCTCACCGGCGTGGCCGGTGGCCTGGGCCCAGGCGTGCAGGTCGGCGATGTGGTGATCGCGCGCACGCTGTTGCAGCACGACATGGATGCCTCGCCGCTGTTCCCGCGCTACGAGGTGCCGCTGACCGGCCGCTCGCGCTTTGCGGCCGACGCCGCCCTGAGTGACGCCCTGGCGGCCGGGTGCGACTCGGTGCTGCGCCTGCCGCATGCGGCGCTGACCCGCTTCGGCATCGCTGCCACGGTGCGTCGACACGAGGGCCTGGTGATCAGTGGCGATCGCTTCGTGGCCACGGCCGCGGAAAGCGCTGCCTTGCGCGCCGCCTTGCCCGATGCGCTGGCGGTCGAGATGGAAGGCGCCGCCGTGGCCCAGGTGTGTGCCGACTTCAACCGACCCTTCGCCGTGCTGCGCACTGTGTCGGACCGCGCCGACGATGCGGCGCATGTCGACTTCGCCCGCTTCGTCGACGAGGTCGCGGCCGAGTACTCGCGCGATATCGTGCGCGCCACCCTGCCCCATCTTTGAGATGCCGCCTCGCCTGTTCGTCGACCCGCCGCTCGTTGCCGCGAACGCGTACGCACTGCCCGAGCGCGCGGCGCGCCATGCGCAGGTGCTGCGCCTGCAGCCCGGCGACGCGCTGACCCTGTTCGACGGCAGCGGCGGTGAGTGGCC
>JANOKY010000322.1:0-8128 GCA_031419635.1 Burkholderiales bacterium
CGTGTTCGACGCGGTGGCTTCGAAGTACGACGTCATGAACGACCTGATGTCGCTCGGCCTGCACCGGGCCTGGAAGGCCTACGCGGTGGCGGTGGCCAACCTGCGCGAAGGCGACCGCGTGCTCGACCTGGCGGCCGGTACCGGCGACCTGGCCCGCGCCTTCGCCCGCCAGGTCGGCGCCAGCGGCCTGGTGCTGCACACCGACATCAACGAGGCCATGCTGCGCCAGGGCCGCGACCGCCTGCTCGACGAGGGCCTGGTGCTGCCCACCCTGCTCTGCGACGCCGAAAAGCTGCCGCTGCCAAGTGCCTCGTTCGACCTGGTCAGCGTGGCTTTCGGCCTGCGCAACATGACGCACAAGGAGCAGGCGCTGGCCGAGATGGCCCGCGTGCTGCGCCACGGCGGGCGGCTGCTGGTGCTGGAGTTCTCCAAGGTCGCGGCGCCGCTGGCCAAGGCCTACGATTGGTATTCGTTCAATGTGCTGCCGCGGCTGGGCCAGTGGGTGGCCGGTGATGGCGACAGCTACCGCTACCTGGCCGAGTCGATCCGCATGCACCCCGACCAGGCCACGCTCAAGGCGATGATGAAGAGCGCCGGCTTCGGCCATGTCGACGTGCACAACCTGGCTGGCGGGGTGGTGGCGCTGCATGTGGGGGTGCGCTGTTGACCTGTTGCGCGCAGGTCAGATGAGCCCCCACGTCGCGTGGTTGAACAAAGCTGGCGTCATGCGCCACAATTTGTGACACTGCGGCCCCGCGCATCCTCGATACGCCACCATGTTCAACCAGCCCCCGCCCAAACCGCCGGCTCGGCCGCCCGGGTCGATCGACTTCGAACTCACCGATTTCGAAGATGCTCGGCATGTACTTGACGACCTGCCGCCCGGTCTGGTCGAGGCCAAGCACATGCAGCCGGGTTTCTGGGAGGAGCAGCGGCGCAAAGCCGTGGCCACCGACCGCGCGCTGACAGGTGCGGCGATGGACTGGGTCATCCGCCTGCCGCCGCCCCTGCGGCCGCACGCCACGTGCGAGCAATTCCCGCGCGTCGCCAATGCGATCGCCAGTGCCTGGGCCGATGCGGCCTACAGCGTGCAGGTGCTCGACCACATGATCAACGACTACCGTGGCGGGCGGCGCGGCTTTCCGGCGGCAGTCCAGCAGGAGCTGGCGGCCCTGCTCGCGCACCAGCAGGCGCGTTCAGACGGTTGAAAGGCCGGCTGGATTGAGCTGCTGCCAGCGCCAACTGTCGGCGCACATCGTCGCCAGATCGCGGCGCGCACGCCAACCGAGCAGCTCGGTGGCGCGGCGCGGGTCGGCGTAGCAGGCCGCCGCGTCGCCCGGCCGCCGCGGCGCCAGCACGTAAGGCACCGGCCGGCCACTGGCCTGTTCATAGGCCCGCACCAGCTCGAGCACGCTGTGGCCGATGCCGGTGCCCAGATTGACGGTGAACGAACCAGCCGCGTCGAACAAACGCCGCAGGGCCGCCACATGGCCATCGGCGAGGTCCATCACATGGATGTAGTCGCGCACGCCGGTGCCGTCGGGTGTCGGGTAGTCGTGGCCGAAGACCTGCAATCGCGCCTGCCGGCCCACCGCCACCTGGGCCACATAGGGCATCAGGTTGTTCGGCACGCCGCGCGGGTCTTCGCCGATGCGGCCGCTTTCGTGCGCGCCGACCGGGTTGAAGTAGCGCAGGCAAGCGGTTTGCCAGCCGGGCTCGGCGACGCCGAGATCGCGCAGGATTTGTTCGGCCATCAGTTGGGTTTGGCCGTAAGGGTTGGTGGCAGCGAGCGGCGCGTCTTCGCCGATCGGCAGCCGCTCGGGCTGGCCGTAGACGGTGGCGCTGCTGCTGAAAACCAGGCGCTGCGCACCCCGCGTGCGCATCGCTTCGCACAGCGCGATCAGGCCGCCCAGGTTGTTGGCGTAATAGGCCAGCGGCCGGGCCACCGATTCGCCGACCGATTTGGACGCCGCGAAGTGCACTGCGGCGTCGATGCGGTGGCGTCGCAACAGCGCGGCCATCGCCGCGGCGTCGCAGACGCTTGCGCGCTCGAATTGCGGCACATGGCCGAGCAAGACCTGCAGGCGCTCGAGCACTTGCGGTGAACTGTTGCTGAAGTCGTCGACGCCGAGCACTTCGAAGCCAGCCGTGGCCAGCGCCAGCCAGGTGTGCGAGCCGATGTAGCCGGTGGCGCCGGTCAGCAGGATGGTGGGCATGGCCATGGGGGTCAGCGTTTGATCGGTGCGGTCAGACGCGCGGCAACGCACCAAGCGATCACTGCACCGATTCTCGCCGATGGTGCGCGCGCGGCCGGCACCTGCGGCCGCGGCTCGCGCGCCAGCGCTGCCTACAATCCGTGCAAATGTTGCAATCGGTACGTTCGCTCCTCGTTCCAGCCGCGCTGCAGCGCGTGACGCTGCTGGTCAACCACCTGTTGTCGGCCGAGCCGGTGGCGATGCAGCGCCTGCAGCCGCACAGCGGCAAGCGGCTGCGCGTCGAACTGGTGGACTGGCCGTCGCTGTTGCCGGCGCCGCCGCCGGCAGCGTTCCTGGTCACACCGGCCGGGCTGTTGGAATGGTGCGGTGAGGGCGATGGCGACGCGGCTGCGAGCGCCGACTTGCAGTTGCGCGTCGCGGCGGCCAACCCGGCCCTGTTGATGGCACGGCTGGCCGCCGGCGAACGCCCCGAGGTGGTGGTGCAGGGCGATGCCCAGTTCGCCGCCGACGTGAATTGGCTGGCCGAGAACCTGCGCTGGGATCTCGAAGCCGACCTGGCGCGGATCATCGGCGCACTGCCGGCACGCCAAGTGGCCAGCCTCGGAGCGGCGTTGGCGGCGGGCCTGCGCCGCTGGGTGCCGGCCAGCGCGAAACCATGACGCAACTCGCGCGCCTGGTTTTCATCGCTTTCACGCTGCTGCGCTTCGGGGTCGACGACATCGCGCTGTCGGGGCTGCGCCAGCGCTGGGTGCGCGCGCTGGCGCGCATCGTGATGGTCGGCCGGCGCTTCGACGAACCGCGTGGTGTGCGCCTGCGCCGCGCGCTGGAGCGGCTGGGCCCCATCTTCGTCAAGTTCGGCCAGGTGCTGTCGACCCGGCGCGACCTGTTGCCGCTGGACGTGGCCGACGAACTGGCCAAGCTGCAGGACCGGGTGCCGCCGTTCCCGGGCGCCGAGTCGATCGCGCTGGTCGAGCGCGCGTTCGGCAAGCGGCTGGACGAAACCTTCGCGTCGTTCGATGTCGAGCCGGTGGCCAGCGCGTCGATCGCGCAAGTGCACTTCGCCACCCTGCACGGCGGCCGCGAGGTGGCGGTCAAGGTGCTGCGCCCGGGCATGCTGGCCGCGATCGAGGGCGACTTGGCCTTGCTGCGCCGGCTGGCGGCCTGGGTCGAGCGCGTCAGCCTGGACGGCAAGCGACTGAAACCGCGCGAGGTGGTGGCCGAGTTCGACGGCTACCTGCACGACGAGCTCGACCTCGTGCGCGAGGCCGCCAACGCCGCCCAACTGCGCCGCAACATGGCCGGGCTGGCGCTGGTCGAAGTGCCCGAGATGGTTTGGGATCTGTGCCAGCCCAGCGTGATGGTGATGCAGCGCATGCACGGCGTGCCGATCAGCCAGACCGAGCGCTTGCGTGCGGCCGGCGTGGACCTGAAGAAGCTGGCCCGCGACGGTGTCACGATCTTCTTCACCCAGGTCTTTCGCGACGGCTTTTTCCACGCCGACATGCACCCGGGCAACATCCAGGTCAGCATCGCGCCGGCCACCTTCGGCCGCTACATCGCGCTGGATTTCGGCATCGTCGGCACGCTCACCGACAACGACCGCGACTACCTGGCGCAGAACTTCACGGCCTTCTTCCGCCGCGACTACAAGCGCGTGGCCGAGCTGCACATCGAAAGCGGCTGGGTGCCGCCGGCCACGCGCATCGACGCGCTCGAAAGCGCCATCCGCACCGTCTGCGAACCGCTGTTCGACCGGCCGCTCAAAGACATCTCGCTCGGCCAGGTGCTGCTGCGGCTGTTCCAGACCTCGCGCCGCTTCAACGTCGAGATCCAGCCGCAACTCGTGCTGCTGCAAAAAACGCTGCTCAACGTCGAGGGCCTGGGCCGCGAGCTCGACCCCGATCTCGACCTGTGGAGCACCGCCAAGCCTTTTCTCGAGCGCTGGATGAACGAGCAGATCGGCTGGGCCGGCCTGGTCGAACGCTTGAAGGACGAGGCGCCGCGCTATGCCCAACTTCTGCCCGAGTTGCCGCGGCTGCTGCATGCGGCGCTGCTCCCCCGCACCGAATCGCCGGCCTTGCACGCGATGCTGGAGGAGCAGCGCCGCACCAACCGCATGCTGCGCGCCGCGCTGTGGGTCGGCTTTGGGTTCGCTGCCGGCCTGCTGGTGGCGCAACTGCTGATCCGCTTCGCACCGATGTGGCGTTGAGGCGCCAGGCCGCTTTCAGCGGCCGGCCTTGAAGCTGGTGAAGGTGCGCGTCATCAGGCGCCGCGTGGCTTGATCGGGAACCCCCGGCACGATCATCGTGTCGAGCGCGGCGGCGTCCGGGAAGACCGACTTGTCATTGGCCAGTTCGGGCTTGACGAGCTTGCGCGCTTCCTTGTTCGGGTTGGCGTAGAACACGGTGTTCGTCAGCGAGGCATGCACTTCCGGGCGCAGGATGTAGTTGATCCACTTGAGCGCGTTCTCGGGGTGCTTGGCATCCTTGGGAATGGCCATCACGTCGAAGAACAGCAGGCCGCCTGACTTCGGCAGCAGCGCCTCCAGGGCCTGCGGACGTTTGGCCTTGGCCGCGCGGTCCTTGGCGATGTAGATGTCGCCCGACCAGCCGACCACGGCGCACAACTGGCCGCGCGCCATCTGGTCGATGTAATCCGAGCCCGAGCCGGAGAATCGCGTCACAAAAGGCCGCACGCGGTTGAGCATTTCGCCGACGGCCTTGTAGTCGGCCGCGTCCTTGCTGTGCGGGTCCTTGCCGAGGTACTTGAGCGCGATCGGAATCACTTCGGACGCCGTGTCGAGGAAGGACACGCCGCAGCCCTTCAGCTTGGCCGCGTACTCGGGCTTGAAGACCAGGTCCCAGGCGTTGTCGGGCATCGGCATCGCCCCCAGCGCCTTCTTCACCTGCTCGGCATTGATGCCGACCGTCGTGTAGCCCCAGAGCCAGTTGACCAGATGGTCGTTGCCCGGGTCGAGCTTGGCCAGTTGGGCCTGCACGGCGGGGTCGAGGTTCTTCAGGTTGGGCAACTTGCTCTTGTCGAGCTTCATCAGCAGGCCGCCGTCGATCTGCATCTTGGCGAAATGCGAGCCGGGCACGACGATGTCGTAACCGCTGCGCCCGGCCACCAGCTTGGCGTGCAGCACTTCGTTGCTGTCGAAGTTGTCGTAGCGGACCTTGATGCCGGTTTCCTTCTCGAAATTCTTGATCGTGTCGGGCGCGATGTAGTCGGCCCAGTTGTAGACGTTGAGTAACTTTTCTTCGTCAGCGCGGGCCGCTGAGCCGCACAGCAGCGCTGCTAGCGCCGGCAGGCCACAGACAAGCGTCGCGGCACGGGACGAGAAAGTCTTCATGGAATCACCTCCAGGCGGCAGTCGGGTTGAAGAATCGGGAATGCTGGGTCGAACACCCCTCACAACTATAATTGCCGGCTTTGCGGCGACCTTTCGCCCCCAGAGAGTTCCCATGCCGATCTACGCCTACCGCTGCGCCGCGTGCGGCCACGCGAAAGACGTTCTGCGCAAACTGTCCGACCCGCCGCTCGCCGATTGCCCGGCCTGCGGCGCGCCGCGCTTCGAGAAGCAGGTCACCGCGGCAGGCTTTCAATTGAAGGGTTCGGGCTGGTACGTCACCGACTTTCGCAACCCGCAAGCGGCACCCGCGGCGGCCAAGCCCGAGGCCGACAAGCCGGCTGCCGACAAGGTCGAAAAACCCGCCGTCAATGGCGACAGCGGTGCGCCGGCCGCCACGCCCGCCATGCCCGCACCAGCCCCCACCGCAGCCCCGGCGGCTGCGCCCGCACCCGCCGCGGCGCCCAGCGCGGCGGGCGACGCCGGCTGAGGAAGGCGTCGCACCGTGAGGAAATACATCGTCGCAGGCCTGCTGGTCTGGCTGCCGCTGGCCGTCACCGTGTGGCTGCTGACCACGGTGCTGGGCATGGTCGACGGCCTGTTCGGCTGGCTCCTGAGTGGCACCCAGGCGGTGCTGCCCGACGCCGCGCACGGTTTCGTTGAAATGCTGCGCCATGTCCCGGGCCTGGGCTTGGTGGTGGTGGTGGCGGCGCTGCTCGTCACCGGTGTCTTCGCCGCCAACATCGTCGGCCAATGGTGGTTGCGCCAGGGTGGGCGCGTGCTCAACCGCATCCCGATCGTCAAGTCGATCTACAGCTCGGTCAAGCAGGTTTCCGACACCCTGTTCTCGTCCAGCGGCAATGCCTTTCGCGAGGCGGTGCTGGTGCAGTACCCGCGCCAGGGTTCGTGGACCATCGCCTTCGTCACCGGCAAGCCGGGTGGCGAGGCCGCCGAGCACCTGCATGCCGACTACCTCAGCCTGTACGTGCCGACCACGCCGAACCCGACCTCGGGCTTTTTCCTGATGGTGCCGCGCAGCGACGTGATCGCCTTGCGCATGAGCGTGGACGAAGCGCTGAAGTACATCATCTCGATGGGCGTTGTGGCGCCGCCCGCCAGCGCGCTGCCCGCCGTGGCCACGGTGGCGGCTGCGGCGCGAAATTGAACCGGCCGAACGCGCGGCGAGCGTTCGGCCAGCGTTGCGCGCCGACCTGAATCCCCACCTTGCCGCCCTGAGGGGCGTCACACAGCACACCGAATCCGGAGCAATCCATGCGAACTACCTACTGCGGCCTGGTCAGCGAAGCGCTGCTCGGCCAGACCGTCACCCTGATGGGCTGGGCCCATCGCCGCCGCGACCATGGCGGCGTGATCTTCGTCGACCTGCGCGACCGTGAAGGCATGGTGCAGATCGTCTGCGACCCCGACCGGGCCGAGACCTTCGCCACCGCCGAAGGCGTGAGAAACGAGTTCTGCCTGAAGGTCATCGGCGTGGTGCGCGCGCGCCCCGCGGGCACCGACAACGCCAACCTGGTCAGCGGCAAGATCGAAATCCTGGCCCATGAGCTGGAAGTCCTCAACCCCAGCGTCACGCCGCCGTTCCAGCTCGACGACGAGAACCTCAGTGAGACCGTGCGCCTGACGCACCGCGTGCTCGACCTGCGCCGCCCCGCGATGCAGCGCAACATGATGCTGCGCTACCGCGTGGCGATGGAAGTGCGCAAATTCCTCGACGCCAACGGCTTCATCGACATCGAAACGCCGATGCTCACGAAGAGCACGCCCGAAGGCGCGCGCGACTACCTGGTGCCATCGCGTGTGCACGACGGCATGTTCTTCGCACTGCCGCAGAGCCCGCAGTTGTTCAAGCAGTTGTTGATGGTGGCCGGCTTCGACCGCTACTACCAGATCACCAAGTGCTTCCGCGACGAAGACCTGCGCGCCGACCGCCAGCCCGAGTTCACCCAGATCGACATCGAGACCTCGTTCCTCACCGAGGAAGAAATCCGCAGCATGTGCGAAGGCATGATCCGCAGCACCTTCGAGCACGCCATCGGCGTGCCGCTGCCGGCCTTCCCGGTGATGAGCTACGCCGACGCGATGCGCGTCTATGGCAGCGACAAGCCCGACCTGCGGGTCAAGCTGGCGCTCACTGAAGTCACCGACGTGATGCGCGATGTCGATTTCAAGGTCTTCTCCACGCCGGCAAAGAGCGCCGACGGCCGCGTCGTGGCGCTGCGCATCCCGGGCGGCGCCGAGATGAGCCGCGGCGAGATCGACGGCTACACCGAGTTCGTCAAGATCTACGGCGCCAAGGGCCTGGCCTGGATCAAGGTCAACGACGCCGGCAAGGGCCGCGACGGTTTGCAAAGCCCGGTCGTGAAGAACCTGCACGACGCGGCGATCGCCGAGATCATCGCGCGCACCGGCTGCCGCAATGGCGACCTGATCTTCTTCGGCGCCGACAAGGCCAAGGTCGTCAACGACGCGCTCGGCGCGCTACGGCTGAAGGTCGGCCACAGCGAGTTCGGCCGCAGTCACGGCTTGTTCGAAGACAAGTGGG
>JANOKY010000323.1:0-2855 GCA_031419635.1 Burkholderiales bacterium
CCGCCCGAGCCGATCGCGATCATCCCCTGGATGATGTGAAAGCCCTTGCCCAGCGGGTCTTTGCCCGGGTCGAGCAGGGTGCAGACGCGGTGCTGCTGGTAGTCCTTGAACAGCGGCCACTTCACGTCGGGCTGGCAGATCGTCGGCTCGGAAACGATCACCGCCACCACACCAACAACGGCCAGCACGAACACCGGCACGATCAGCTTCCACGGCAGGCCGGCGAAGAAGATCACGTAGATGCCGGCCGACAAGATCAGGATCGCGGTGCCGAGGTCGGGCTGCTTGACCACCAGGCCCACCGGCACCAGCAGCAGCAGTGCGGCAACGATCCATGCCGCCAGCGACAGCCGGCCCTCGCATTTCTGGAACCACCAGGCCAGCATCAATGGCATCGCCAGCTTGAGCAGTTCACTGGGCTGGATCACGATACCGACATTGAGCCAGCGCGTGGCGCCCTTCTTGCTCACGCCGAACAGCGCGGTGGCGATCAACAGCGCCACCCCTACGGCGTACAGCGGCGCGGCCAAAGTCATCAACCGGTGCGGCGGGATTTGCGAGACCAGGAACAACAGCGCCAAGGCGATCAGCATGTTGCGGCCGTGATCGACGAAGCGCGTGCCATGGTCGAAGCCGGCCGGGTACATCGTCATCAGCCCGAAGGCCGCGAGCACGGCGATGGCCAGCGACAGCGCACCGTCGAAGCCGAACAGCACCGGGCGCCAGCGCTGCCAGAGTGTCGGTTGTTCAAAGACGGCGCTCATCGCCACGCCCGCCGGGCCGCCCCAAGGGCGCTGGCCTCCCCCTCGGGGGGGCGCGAACGAAGTGAGCTTGGGGGCCTCATCGCGTCACTGCGGCCAATGCCTGGCTGGCTGGCAATGCGGCTGCAGCGGCCGCGGCCACTGCACTGGCTGCTGCACCGGGCAGCGCCACATCGACGGCACGCCGCTGCTTGCCGATCGGCGCGCCGGACTTGCCGAGTTGCGTGGCGGCCATGTCTTCGTCGCTCGGCCACAGGCCCTGCAACCAGTAGTCGAACACCCGGCGCGTGATCGGCGCGGCGGCTTCGGAGCCGAAGCCGGCGTTCTCGACCACGATGGCCAAGGCGATCGTCGGCGACTCGACCGGCGCGAAGGCGATGTACAGCGAATGGTCGCGCTGGTACTCGTCGATCTTGGTGGCGTTGTACTTCTCGTTGGCTTTGATGCCCACCGCCTGCGCGGTGCCGGTCTTGCCGCCGGTCTTGTACGGCGCGCCGACGAAGGAGCGCACGGAGGTGCCCTCCTGCGTCACGCCGTACAGCGCGCGGGTGATCAGCGCCACATGCTCGGGGTTGAGCGGCAGCGCCGGCAGGGCCTGGCTGGCGACGCGGGTCTTCTCGCGCGTGACCACATTTTCGATCTCGCGAGCCAGCCGCGGCGCGAAGCGCTGGCCGCCCGAGACCAGGGTGGCGGTGGCGGCGGCCATCTGCAGCATCGTGAAGTTGTTGTAGCCCTGGCCGATGCCCAGCGAAATCGTCTCGCCGGCATACCATTTCTGCTGCTCGGGCTTCTTGTAGGCCTTGCGCTTCCATTCGGTGGAGGGCAGCAGGCCGGTGACTTCGCCTTCGACATCGATGCCGGTCTTGCTGCCGAGCAGGAACGGCGAGAGCTGCTCGTGCATCAGGTCCACGCCCATCTCGTTGGCCAGCGAGTAGTAGTAGACGTTGCTCGACTTGACGATCGACTTGACCATGTCCACCGGCCCGAGGCCTTTGTCGCCGTGGCTACGGAAGGTGTGGTTGCCGAACTGGAAGGTGGCGTTGTCATTGATGATCGTGGTTGGGCTGCGCTTGCCGCTGGTCAGCGCGGCGATGGCCATGAAGGGCTTGAAGGTCGAGCCCGGCGGGTACGTACCCCGCAGGGCCCGATTCAACAGCGGCTTGTCCAGGCTCTCGTTCAACTCACGCCAGTTGTCGACGTCGATGCCGTCGACGAACAGGTTCGGGTCGAAGGTTGGTTTGGAGACGAAGGCCAGCACCTCGCCCGAGCGCGGGTCCAGCGCCACCAGCGCGCCGCGGCGCTCGCCGAACATCTGCTCGACCAGCGCCTGTAGCTTGATGTCGATCGACAGCGACAGCGTATTGCCCGGCGTCGACGGCTGGTTCTTCAACCGCCGCACTGCGCGCCCGTTGGCGCTGGTTTCGACTTCCTCGAAACCTGTCGTGCCATGCAGCTCGGTTTCGTAGCTCTGCTCGACGCCGAGCTTGCCGATGTACTCGGTGCCGCGGTAGTTGCCCTGGGCCTCTTCGTCCCAGTCTTCCATCGCCTTCTTCTCGGTCTGGTTGATGCGGCCGATGTAGCCCAGCAAATGGCTGCCGACTTCGCCCAGCGGGTACTGGCGGAACAGCCGCGCGCGCACGTCAACGCCCGAGAAGCGAAAACGCTGGGCGACGAAGCGGGCGACTTCTTCGTCGCTGAGCTTGGTGCGGATCGGCAGCGAGTCGAAGCTCTTGCCGTCTTCAATCAGGCGCTTGAAGCGGCGGCGGTCGCGCGGCGTGATCTCCACCAGTTCGGCCAGCGCGTCGATGGTGGCGTCGAGCGATCCCGGCAGCCGCGAGGGCGTGATCTCCAGCGTGTAGGCCGAGTAGTTGGTGGCCAGCACGACGCCGTTGCGGTCGACGATCAGGCCGCGGTTGGGCACCACCGGCAGCACCGCGATGCGATTCGCCTCGGCCTGCGTGGCCAGCTCTTCGTGCTTGTAGACCTGCAGATAAACCAGCCGCGCGCTGAGCAAGCCAAAGCACACCAGCACGAACAGCGCCGCGGCCACCAGCCGGCCGCGGAAATGGTCCAGTTCGCGTTCGACGTTCTTCA
>JANOKY010000324.1:0-3494 GCA_031419635.1 Burkholderiales bacterium
GTCCCTGGCAGGTGGGGCAAGGCTGGCACAGCATGTGGGCCAGGCTTTCGCGGGTGCGCTTGCGTGTCATCTCCACCAGGCCCAGCTGTGTGAAGCCGCTGACCGTGGTGCGCGTGCGGTCGCGCGCGAGTTGCTTCTTCAGCTCGGCCAGCACCGCCTGCTGATGGTCCTCGCGCGTCATGTCGATGAAGTCGGCGATGATGATGCCGCCCAGGTTGCGCAGGCGCAGCTGCCGCGCGATGGCGCCGGCGGCTTCGAGGTTGGTCTTGAATATCGTGTCGTCGAAGTTGCGCGCGCCGACGAAGCCGCCGGTGTTGACGTCCACCGTCGTCAGCGCCTCGGTCTGGTCGATGATCAGGTAGCCGCCGCTTTTCAGGTCGACGCGGCGGGCCAGTGCGCGGCGGATCTCTTCGTCGATGTTGCCAAGGTCGAAGATCGGCCGCTCGCCCTGGTAGTGCGCGAGCTTCGCGACCGAGCCCGGCGTGAAGCTGCTGCCGAAGGCCTGCAGGTGCTCGAACTGCAGCTTCGAATCGATACGGATCGACTGCGTGTCGTCGTTGGCCAGATCGCGCAGCACGCGCTCGGCCAGCGTCAGGTCCTCGTGCAGCAGCGTGCCCGGCGGCGAGGTGTAGGCGCGCTCGTGCACGGCCGCCCAGGCCTTGCGCAGGTAGGCGATGTCGTCGGCCAGTTCGGTGTCGCTGGCCTCTTCGGCGTTGGTGCGCAGGATGAAGCCGCCGCCGCCGCCCTCCTCGGGCTTGCCCACCAGCAGGGCCATGCGCTGGCGCAACTGTTCGCGCAATTCGGCCGAGCCGATCTTTTGCGAAATGCCGATATGGTTGTCCTGCGGCAGGTGCACCAGCATGCGCCCGGCGATGCTGACCTGCGTCGACAGCCGCGCGCCCTTGCTGCCGATCGGATCCTTGATCACCTGCACGGTGAGCGCCTGGCCTTCGAACACCAGGCGCTCGATCGGCGGCGGCGCGTTGACGGTGCCGCCGTTGGCCGCGCCGCCGAAGCCCGCGTGCAAGTCAGCCACATGCAGGAACGCGGCGCGCTCCAGGCCGATGTCGATGAAGGCACTCTGCATGCCCGGCAGCACGCGTGCCACCTTGCCCTGGTAGATGTTGCCGACCAGGCCGCGTCCGAGCGCGCGCTCGAGGTACAGCTCCTGCACCGCGCCGTTCTCGACCACGGCCACACGGGTTTCCTGCGGCGTCCAGTTGATGAGGATGTCTTGCATGCAGACGCTCGATTCAGAAGCTCAATTCAGAAATTCAAGCCGGCCTGACGCAAGAGCCGCGCCGTGTCGTGCAAGGGCAAACCCATGATACCGGTGTAGCTGCCGTCGATGCGCGCGATCCAGGCCGCAGCACGGCCCTGGATGGCGTAGGCGCCGACCTTGCCGCAGGGCTCGCGGCTGGCGATATAGGCGTCGATATCTGGCGGCGCGATGGCCGCGAAATGCACGCGCGAGATGTTGAGCGCGAACAGCGTGCGGCGGCCGGCCGACACCGCCACCGCCGTCAGCACGCGATGGGTGCGGCCCGACAAGGCGCTCAGCATCGCGCGGGCATGGTCGGCGTCGGTGGGTTTGCCGAGGATGCGCGCGCCGAGTGCGACGGTGGTGTCGGCCGCCAGGATCGGTGCCTCGGGCAGCCCGCGCGCCGTCAGCCTGCGCCGCGCCGCCGCCAGCTTGGCGCGCGTGACGCGCTCGACATAGGCGGCGGGCAACTCGCCACGGCGCTCGGCTTCGAGCGCTTCGGCGTCTTCGTCGCCGTCGGCCAACAACAGCTCATGGCGCACGCCGAGCTGGTCGAGCAACTGCGCGCGGCGCGGGCTCTGCGAGGCGAGGTAGATGAAAGCACTGGCCATCATTCGCGGTGGTAAGGATGCCCTGCGGTCACCGACCAGGCGCGGTACAGCGCCTCGGCCAGCAGCACGCGCACAAAGGCATGCGGCAGGGTCAGGTCCGACAGGCGCAGGGTTTCGTCGGCGCTGGCTTTGAGCGTGGCGTCCAGGCCATCGGGGCCACCGACGATCAAGGCCACATCGCGGCCGTCGCCGAGCCAGAAGCGCAGCCGTTCGGCCAATTGCGCCGTGCTGCGGCGCTCGCCGCGTTCATCGAGCACGATGCGGCGCGCGCCCTTGGCGTACTTTTGAATCGCCGCTTCGATTCGCGCAGCCTCGGCCGCCATCAGCGCTGCCGCGCTCTTGCCCAGCGTGCGCGGTTCGGCCTTGACGGCTTTCAACTCGAGCTTGAGCTCGGGAGGAAAGCGCTTGGCGAAATCTTCATAGGCCGCTTCGGCCCAGGCCGGCTGGCGCTGGCCGATGGCGACCAGCGCGAGCTTCATCGGCTGCGGCGCGGGGCGGTGGCTTTCTTCGCGGGCGCCTTGGCTACAGGCTTGCGCGCCAGCTTGGCGGCGGCCTTCTTCACCCCCACGGTGCGCGAAACCGCCTTCTTGGCCGGCGGGCGCAAGGAGCCGAGCTTCTTCGCGGGCGCGGCTTTCTTTGCTGGTGCTGCCTTCTTCGCCGACGCGGCATTCTTCGTCGGCGCAGCCTTCGTTGACCCAGGCTTGGCAGCCACCGGCTTGGCCTCGGCCGCCTTGACCAGGCCCTTGACCTCGCTGGCCAGCGTCATCTTCACCGGCTTGTCGCCCCAGATCTCTTCGAGGCGGTAGTAGTCGCGGATGCCCGGCTGCATGATGTGCGCAACGGCCGCACCGCAATCGACGATGATCCACTCGCCGTTGGTTTCGCCCTCGGTGCGCAGCACCTGCATGCCGCGTGACTTGACGCTGTCGCGCACACTCGCCGCGAGCGCCTTGGTTTGCCGGTTGCTGGTGCCCGAAGCAACGATCACGCGCTCGAACAGCGGTGACAGGTGCTCGGTATTGAAGACGCGGATGTTCTGCGCCTTGGTGTCTTCGAGGCCATCGACGATGGCGCGTTGCAGCTTGCGGATGTCCATTCAACTCCCGGAGTTCGCCCCGTCGGAAAGGTACAGGGCGTGCTGGTCAATATAACGCGCCACCATCGGCGGCACCAAATGCCCGATCGGCTCGCCGCGGGCCACACGCTCGCGGATCGCGCTGGCCGCGAGGTCCATCGACGGCAGCGGCAGCACCTGGTAAGCATGGCCCTGCACCTGCGCATCGGCCGGTTGCGCCGCACCGGGCCGGGCTGCCACGGCCAGGGTCACCAGCGACAACAGCTCCTGCCAGCCATGCCAGGTGTGCAGGTTGGCGAACTGGTCCTGGCCGACGATGAGGAACCACTGCGCGTCGGGCTCGCGGCGCTGCGCCGTGTGCACCGTGTCGATGGTGTAGCTCGGCCCCGCGCGGTCGAGCTCGCAGCGCTCGATCACGAAGCGCGGCTCGCCGGCAATCGCCAGCTCCAGCATCGCCAAGCGCTGCACGCCGCTGCCGATGCGCCGCGTCTTCTGCCACGGCTCACCGGCCGGCACCCAGCGCACCTCGTCCAGCGCCAAGGTGTCC
>JANOKY010000325.1:0-5937 GCA_031419635.1 Burkholderiales bacterium
GAGATCTTCCGCGGTGCCGATCTCGCGCTGGGCGAGCGGCTCATCAAGGAGCACCGCTGCGCGGCCTGTCACAGCCAGAAGTTCGGCGGCGATGGCTCGTCGATCTTTCGGCCTGCCGGACGCGTCAACACGCCGGGCCTCCTGCGCGGCATGGTCGAGCAGTGCAACACGGAGCTCAACCTGGGGCTGTTCCCCGAAGAGGTGTCCGCGATTGCCGCAGTGTTGAACCGCGACCACTACCGCTTCAAGTAGGCTCAATTGCAATATCGGTGCTTGCGAATAGAATCTCGTCATTCGCATCAACCGAGGTTGCCGCATGGACGCCAAGAAGACAGAGGATCAGGTCTTCGATTCGGTCGCCGAGCTGTTTTCCGTGCTGTCCACGCCGATCCGGCTGAAGATCATCAGCGCGGTGTGCCAGGGCGAAAAGAATGTGTCCGAGCTGCTGTCGGAAATCGACACCACGCAGCCGAACATGTCGCAGCACCTGAGCACGCTCTACCGCAGCGGGGTGCTGTCCAAGCGCCGCGAGGGCACGCAGATGTACTACCGGCTGCAAAGCGAGCGCGTTGCGACCCTGTGCCGCGCCGTGTGCACGCAGGTGGCCATCGAGCTCGGCAGCGACGCGCCCGTCGCCCCGACGGATCGGCTTGTGCCTTCGATGCTGCGCTGAGGATGCCGAGCCAGTCTTGCGCCGCGTTGCGGCCCTGGCAGCCGGCCGCCTTGGGCCGAAGGTACCGATCGCAGCCACATTGTCTGCGGCCGGGGTGACTACCATGCGCCCGTAGTCGATTGCGGCGTCAGCTTCTTTGAGTTCGAGTCCCATCATCACCCCACCGCCAGCCTTCAACGCAGGGTTGAATCCTCGGTGCGACCGATGCGCTGGTTTCAGCGGCTTGCCTCGTGACCGATGCTTTCATCCTGACCCTGTCCTGCCCTGACCGCGCCGGCATCGTGCATGCCGTGACCGGCGTGCTGGCCGCGCATGGCGGCAACATCAGCGAAGCGGCGCAGTTCAACGACCAGGCCACCGGTTTGTTCTTCATGCGCGTGCGCTTTGCGGCGCCCGGCGCCACGGTGGCCTCGCTGTCGTTGCCGCTGGGCGAGTTGGCCGCGTCGCTGGCGATGAAGTGGCAGTTGCACGCCGCGCTGGACCGGCTGCCGACTGTCATCATGGTCTCCAGACTCGGCCATTGCCTGAACGATCTGCTGTTCCGCTACCGCAGCCAATTGCTGCCGCTGGACATCCGCGCCATCGTCTCCAACCACCGCGACTACTACCAGCTTGCGGCCTCGTACAACATCCCGTTCCACCACCTGCCGGTCACGGCCGCGACCAAGCCCCAGGCCGAAGCCAGGCTGCTCGAAATCGTCGAGCAGGAGGGCGCCGAGCTGGTGGTGCTGGCGCGCTACATGCAGGTGTTGAGCAACGATCTGTGCCGCGCGCTCGAGGGCCGGGCCATCAACATCCACCACTCGTTCCTGCCCAGTTTCAAGGGCGCCAAGCCGTACTGGCAGGCACACGAGCGCGGCGTCAAGATCATCGGCGCGACGGCACATTACGTCACCGCCGACCTCGACGAAGGCCCGATCATCGAACAGGACATCGCGCGGGTGGATCACTCCAACGACCCGAAGGAACTCACTGCCATCGGCCGCGACGTCGAAAGCACGGTGCTCGCCCGCGCGGTGACCTGGCATGCGCAGCGGCGGGTGCTGATCAACGGGCACAAGACGGTGGTCTTCAAGTAGCGCCGCGTGCGGCTGCGTTTACCGACCGTTCACACAGCGTTGCCGAAGCGGCCTTGCGATGCATCAAGCATTTGCACGCTTTGCCTACGCTCCTTGACATCGCGCAACCGATGTTCACAACACAAGGAGCTTGCAACATGACCCACCCCGCCGCCGCCCACGACAGCCACGACAGCCACGACACCCAGGCCTGGCGCGACAACCTGGCGCTGGTGCAAAAGCTGCTGCCGTTCACACGCCGCATGGTCCATGCTGGCGATTCGATCTACGAAGGCGGCGCGCCGTTCGCCCACCTGCACCTGATCAACTCGGGCCAGTTCAAGACCGTGAACTTCACCGCCGACGGCCGCGGCCAGGTGGTCGGGCTGCACTTCCGCGGTGACTGGCTCGGTTTTGACGGCATTGCCGACGGCCGCTACGGCTGCGACGCGATCGCGCTGGACACCGGCGAGGTCTGGAGCGTGCGCTACGTTGACCTGCTCACCGCCAGTGCCACCGCGCCCGAGCTGATGCGCCTGATGCACGCGGCGATGAGCCGCCAGATCGGCCGCGGCTGCGATTGCCTGCTGTCGCTGGGCACCCTGCCGGCCGACGCGCGGGTGGCCGATTTCATCAAGGACTGGGCCCAGTCGCTGGCCTCGCGCGGCCTGCGCACCGACCAGATCACGCTGCACATGACGCGCGCCGAGATCGGCAACTACCTGGGCATGACGCTCGAAACCGTCAGCCGCGCGCTGCGGCGCCTGGCGCAATGCGGCGTGATCCGATTCGACGAAAAGGGCCGCCGCGATCTGACGATCCCGAACCTGTCGGCGCTCGACAGCTTCATCCGCAGCGCGCTCGAGCAGGGCGGCACGCGGCTGCCTGCGGCCGCCTGAGGCGTAGCGATCAGGCCACGGCCTTGCGCCGTGGCCGCGCTTTCTTCTTCGCCGGTTGCAGGATCAGCGCTTCCAATTCGTCGAAGGCCTGGCCGGTGTAGACCGCGATGCGCTGCATGTGCGGCAGGTTGGCGTGGCAGCCGGTGAAGCCGAAGTCCATCATGCCGGCGTAGCTCTGGCAGGTGATGTTCAGCGCCTGGCCATGGGTGACGATCGAGGCCGGAAAGGTGCCGAGCATTTCGGCGCCGCGGAAGTAGAGCGGCTTGTCGGGCCCGGGCACGTTCGATATCGTGATGTTGAACATCGGCCGGGTGCGCCCGCCCAGGCCGGTCAGCAGGGTCAGCAAGGTCGGCGCCATCAGCGCGATGGTGTACTGCGTCATCGCCTGGCGCGGCAGGCTTTGCACATGGGCCTTGGCGCTTTGCACCGACGCGCGGATGGCGGCCAGGCGCGCGAGCGGGTCGTCGAGGTCGGTGGCCAGCGTGGCGATGATGAAAGTGATGGCGTTGCCGGCGTTTTCGTCGTCCTGGGGCCGCACCGAGACCGGGATGCCCGCCGTGAGCGACTTCTCGGGCAGGTCGCCGCCGTTGTCCAGAAAGCGCCGCAAGGCGCCGCCGCAGGTCGCCAGCACCAGGTCGTTGAGGGTGCAGCCGGCGGCAGCGGCCACGGCCTTCATGCGCTCGATGGCGATTTGCTGCGTGGCGAAACGGCGCTTGGATCGCACGCGGCCGTTGAGTACGGAAGACGGCGCGCCGAAGGGCACTTGCAGCGACTCGTCGGTGGGTCCATTGGCGCGCAACAGCTTGCCGAAAGCCAGCAACAGTTGCGGCACGCTGCCGATCTGGCCGCGCAGCGCTTCGATTGCGCCGGCCGCGGCATTGGCGAAGGTGGCGGCGCCGGTGTCGCGCTCAGCGAATTTGGCAACTGCGGGTTTGGCGTTCTTGCGGGCAGTCAGGCCGACGGCCCAGAACGGCGGCACCGTGAGGCTTTTTTCGGCGTCGCCGGGCATCGCGCGTTGCAGCAGCTTCATGCCACTCACGCCGTCGATCAGCGAGTGGTGCATCTTGACGAAGAAGGCGAAGCGCTTGTCGTCCAGGCCTTCGATCAGGGTGCATTCCCAGGGCGGGCGCGACAGGTCCAGCGGCTGGCTGTGCAGCCTCGCGATCAACTCGCCGAGTTCGCGTTCACCGCCGGGGTGGGGCAGGGCGGCATGGCGCAGGTGGGCTTCGAGATCGATGTCTTCGTCTTCGACCCAGTAGTGCACCGGCATCATCAGCAGGCTCGACTTCAGGCGCCGGTTCCACGGCGGTGCGAAGCGCCGGTGCTTGCGCAGTTCGGCCATCAGGCGGCGGCCGAAGTCTTTTGGCGCGCCTGCCGGCAAGCGAAACGGCAGCAGCGCGCCGACATGCATCGGCGTGGCCCGCGATTCGGTGTACAGCCACGAGGCGTCGAGCGGGTTGAGTCGGATGGCGGACATGGCGGCGGGCTTTTTCGATCAATCGCAAACAACAAGGCCCGGCGGCGTGAGCCCCGGGCCTTGTGCAGTGCGGCGTGTCAGCGCCTCACTTGGACGCGGCTGACGCCGGTGCCGAGGCGGCTGACGCGCCCGATGCGGCGACCGGCATCGCCACGGCTGCGGTTGGGGCGGCAAGCGGCATCGTCGCGGCCGGGCTGGCCACCGCGGCCGGAGCCGTGACCGCCATCGGCGCGGCAGGCGAGGCCGCTGCCTTGCTGGCAGTACCCGCCGGCAGCAGCGGCACGATCAACAAGGCCACGATGTTGATGATCTTGATCAGCGGGTTGATGGCCGGGCCGGCGGTGTCTTTGTAGGGATCGCCCACGGTATCTCCGGTGACGGCGGCCTTGTGGGCTTCGCTGCCCTTGCCGCCGTGGTGGCCGTCTTCGATGTACTTCTTGGCGTTGTCCCAGGCGCCGCCGCCCGTGCACATCGAGATGGCCACGAACAGGCCGGTCACGATGGTGCCCATCAAGAGGCCGCCGAGCGCGGCCGGGCCGAGCAGCAGGCCGACAACGATCGGCACCACCACCGGCAGCAACGACGGGATGATCATTTCCTTGATTGCCGCCGTGGTCAGCATATCGACCGCGGCGCTGTAGTCGGGTTTGCGCTTGCCGGCCATGATCGCGCCGTCCTGGAACTGGCGCCGCACTTCAACCACCACCGAGCCGGCGGCGCGGCCGACGGCTTCCATCGCCATCGCGCCAAAGAGGTAAGGAATCAGGCCGCCGATGAACAGGCCGACGATGACCAATGGGTCGCTCAGATCGAAGCTGACGCTCAGGCCGCGGCCTTCGAGCGAGTGGGTGTAGTCGGCAAACAGGACCAGCGCGGCCAGGCCCGCCGAGCCGATGGCATAGCCCTTGGTCACGGCCTTGGTGGTGTTGCCTACCGCGTCGAGCGGGTCGGTCACGTCGCGCACGCTCTTCGGCAGCTCGGCCATTTCGGCAATGCCACCGGCGTTGTCGGTGATCGGGCCGTAGGCGTCCAGCGCCACCACGATGCCGGCCATGCTCAGCATCGAGGTGGCGGCCACGGCGATGCCGTACAGGCCGGCCAGGTTGTAGGAGGTCAGGATGGCGATGCAGACGAACAGCACCGGCCAGGCCGTCGAGCGCATCGACACGCCCAGGCCGGCGATGATGTTGGTGCCGTGGCCGGTGGTTGAGGCCGCAGCGATGTGCTGCACCGGCTTGAATTGCGTGCCGGTGTAGTACTCGGTGACCCAGACCATCGCCGCCGTCAGTACCAGGCCGACGGCACAGGCGCCGAACAGCTTCATGTGCGTACCGGCACCGAGGGCGTCGGCCGGCATCACCGCGGTGGTGACGAACCAGAAGGCGATCAGCGACAGCACGCCCGCCACCGCCAAGCCCTTGTACAGCGCCGGCATCACGTTCTTCATGCCCGGGCTGGCCTTGACGAAGCCGCAGCCGATGATCGAGGCGATGATCGACACGCCGCCGAGCACCAGCGGGTACATCACGGCGGCCATCGCGCTTGGGCCGCTGAAGACCAGGGCGCCGAGGGCCATGGTGGCGATCAGCGTGACGGCGTAGGTCTCGAACAGGTCGGCGGCCATGCCGGCGCAGTCGCCGACGTTGTCGCCGACGTTGTCGGCAATCACCGCCGGGTTGCGCGGGTCGTCTTCGGGAATGCCGGCTTCGACCTTGCCGACCAGGTCGGCGCCGACGTCGGCGCCCTTGGTGAAGATGCCGCCGCCCAGGCGCGCAAAGATCGAGATCAGCGAGGCGCCGAAGGCAAAGCCGAGCATCGGCTTCAACACCG
>JANOKY010000326.1:0-3026 GCA_031419635.1 Burkholderiales bacterium
GCCCGCGCCGTGGCTGCAGCTCATGAAGCTCTCCGGGTTGCCCTTGCCGCGGACGATGTAGCTCTTGGCGCCCATGCTGCCCGGGATGATGCCCAGCTCGCCCAGCCTGGCGCTCACCGCGCCCTTGCGCGTGACGAGCACGTCTTGCCCGAAGTGCACCTCGCGGCTCACGTAGTTGTGGTGGCAGTTCACCGCCTCGACGTGCGACTCGAACGGCTTCGTGATCACCTTGCGCACCGTTGCGATCAGGTTGGTCATCATCACCTCGCGGTTGCGCGCCGCGAACTTTTGCGCCCAGCCCACACCACGCACATAGTCACCGAAGTAGCGAGCACCTTCCTCGAAGTACGCCAGGTCCTGGTCCGGCAGGTTGCGCTGGTTCGCCTCGGCATCCTTCTTCGCCAGTTCGATGAAGTGGGTGCCGATCGCATTGCCCACACCACGCGAACCCGAGTGCAGCATGAACCACACAGCGCCATCCTCGTCGAGGCAGACCTCGATGAAGTGGTTGCCGGTACCCAGCGTGCCCAGGTGCTTGCGGTTGTTCGTGTTCTTGATGCGCGGGTGCAACTCGCATAGCGCATCGAACTCGTCCACCAGCGTCGCCCACACCTGGTCCACGGCGTCGGGCGGGTTTTCCCAGCTGCCCTGGTCGCGGCCACGGTTGCGCGGCGAAGAGCCGTGCGGCACGGCACGCTCGATCGCAGCACGCAGCGGCGCAAGATTGTCCGGCAGGTCGTTCGCGTGCAGGGTGGTCTTGCAGGCCATCATGCCGCAGCCGATGTCCACGCCCACGGCGGCCGGGATGATCGCGCGCAGAGTCGGGATGACCGAACCCACGGTCGCGCCGATGCCCAGGTGCACGTCGGGCATCGCGGCGATGTGCTTGAAGACGATGGGCAGGCGCGCCGCATTGGCGAGCTGCTTCTTCGCTTCGTCTTCCACAGGCACGCCGCGCGTCCACATCTTGATGGGCACGCCGCCTTCGGGTTGTTCGGTGTTGTAGTTCTGTTCCATGTTCATCTCACTTCATCTCACACAAGAAAATCGGTGACCAGGGTCGATGAAACGTCCACTCCGCTATCCATTGCTGGACCGGGATTCGGACCCGGGCGCCCCACGCACTGCTGCGAGGGGCCCGCGCCGGCTCTTGAGAAGCCATCGCGTGCGTCTACCTGTAGTTCCATCTGCATTCACCGCAAGAAATGGTGCCTCGTTGCGACAAGGGTTGGTGAAACGATCGTGCTCTACCGGACTGAGCTACGGTCCCCCTGATTTGGGACCGGCGGGATTCGAACCCGCGACCACGAGCTTAAGAGGCTGTAGTTCCACCAGCATTCGCAACGCGACATCAAAACAAACGCGACAAGGGACGGCAAGACGTTTTGCCATGGCCGATCGCTCGGCCTGGGGATTCGAACCCCGTGGCTCCCATGTAGTCCTGCCTGCATTCGCGTCAAACCTCACTTCTTTCGAATGTTCTCGAGTGGCGACTAGAAATCCGGTGAAACCTTGGCGATGGAAACGATGTAATTCCACCGGGCATTCACCACTCGACAGCACTCACGGTCAGGTTGGTGCCGCATGCGACCAGATTCGCAGGAGTTGCCGGCCACCGTCTTGATCAAAAGAGCGCTGGCTGCGGGCTTGCAGGCCCGCGTGGCAGTATGGTGCTGTACTCCTGCGCGCATTCGCATGCGGCACCTTCCTTACTTCACTTCCCTCCTTGCTACTGCGCGGCCAACGAGACCTTCTCGATCTCGCCGACCCAGTGTTCCGACCCCGTCTTGCCGTCGGCAAACGTGGCCATCACCGCGAACACCGCATCCGAGAAGCCGCCGACATTCATGATGTCGTTCCGCTCCGCCGCCTGCGTCGTGCCGTGCGGCTGGATGTCGATGCACACCAGGCGTGCCTGCGGGTTGCGCTGCTTCAGCACTTCCCACTCGCGCATGGTCTGCGTCGCACCACGCCGCGTCGCGTCGACCCACGACTCGTTGTCCGAGACGAGGATCACCAGATCGACCTTCGCACGCTCCTGGTTCAGCAGGGTCAGCGGCGCGCTGCAGTTGGTACCACCGCCACCGATGGCAGCCAAGGCTTGCGCGTTGGTCATCACCGAGTCGCGAGCGTTCAACGACAGCTTCACCACCTCTTGCTCGAACGGCAGAACACGCGCCGCCGGGTTCTTGCGCAACACCGCTGCCGCGACCAGAGCCGCCACATCGATGCAACGCACACTCGACGTTGCCGAACCACGGTGACCCGTCACCGCCGAGCTCATCGAGCCCGACACGTCGGGGCACACCACCACCCGGCCATCGAACGCCGGCACATTGGCCAGCGCCGCTTCCATCGCATCCTGCAGTGCATCGCGAACCACCGCCGGCACACCATCTCCCGTCGCCTTGAAGGCCGACATCAGCTGGTACGGCAGCACGCGCGCCTGGGCCACGGCCTTCGGGTCACGCAGCTTGGCTGCGATCGCCTCGGCCATGCCGTCAAGCTCGAACACGCCGTGACGCGCGAAGGTGTTCAGGTTCTGACGCACCATCTGCCATGGACCCGCCCGCGCGATCTGCGCCCACTGCGCCGTGCTCAGCTCCAGCGCAGTCAGCATCTGAAACGGAACGTCGGGTACTTCGCACACCATGCCTTCGGCCACGGCCCGCTTGAAGCGCTCGAAGGCTTGCGTGATGGGCGGCAGCGCCGCCTCATCAACGGCCTTGCCGATCAACCACGCGAACCATGCGGCGCGCCAGGCCTCCGCCGGCTTCGGGTGAACCATCTTCACCACGTCGGCCAGCGACGGCGTGTTGCCCACCGAGGCGTTCAGCAGCTGCTTCTCGCTAGCGGTCAGCAACCAGTGTTGCACCAGCTTCTTCGGCCGCGAACCCAGCGACTTGCGACCCACCGAACCACTGCGCACGATCTGCACGAAGTTGCGCAGCATCTTGCCGTTGTCGATCACACGGCCGAATACCTGGCCCAGCAGTGCCACATCGCGCACCGCGAGCGTGGCGGCC
>JANOKY010000327.1:0-2403 GCA_031419635.1 Burkholderiales bacterium
CGGATCAGCGGCACATCCATGCCGCCGACGAAGCCGACCTTGCCGGTCTTGCTGGCCATCGCGGCCATCATGCCGACCAGGAAGCTGCCTTCGTGCTCCTTGAACACCACCGACTCGACATTGGGCAGGGTGATGACCGCGTCGATGATCGAGAAGTTGAGCTTGGGGAATTCCTTGGCCACCTTCTCCATGCTCGAGCCCTGGGTGAAGCCCACGCCGATGATCGGGTTGGCATTGCGCTCGGCCATCTTGCGCATCGCCTGCTCGCGCTGCGCGGCGTTGGAGATCTCGAATTCGAGGTAGGGCTTGTTGGTCTCTTTCTTCCAGCGCTCGGCGCCGTTGTAGGCGGCTTCGTTGAAGGACTTGTCGAACTTGCCGCCCATGTCGAATATCACGGCGGGCTGCGATTGCGCAGCGGCCAACGAGCAGACGGCGGTGGCCGCGATGGCGGTGCAAAGCTTCGTGAAAGTCATGGCAGGGCGTCCTTGCAGATGCGGTGGGGCTGCGGTGGCGCAGGATAGCGCGGGCGCCTGCCGTTCGCCTCAGGGCCTGCACTACGATGGGCATCAATGGACAACGCCACCCTCGCTCGATCGATGCCCAAGGTGCTGCTGCACGAGCACCTCGACGGCGGCCTGCGCGTGGCCACGCTGTTCGAGTTGCTGCACGCCCGCAGCACCCGGCCGCCCGCGGCCGACGTGGCCGGCCTGGCGGCCTGGTTCGATGCCCGCGCCCATGCCGGCAGCCTGGCCGACTACCTGCAAGGCTTTGCCCTCACCGTGGCGGCCATGGCCAGCCCGGCGGCGCTGGAGCGCGTGGCCTTCGAGGCGGCCGAGGATGCGCGCGAGGACGGCTGCGTATTGGCCGAGTTGCGCATCGCGCCGCTGCTGTTCGAGCCCTATGGCATCGCTGGCGAGGCAGCCGTCGAAGCCCTGCTGGCGGGCCTGGCGCGCAGCGCGCTGCCGACCGGTTTGATCGTTTGCGCGATGCGCCACCTGCCCGAGAGCGAAACCCTGCGCGCGGCGCGACTGGCGCTGCGCTACCAGGGCCGCGGCGTCATCGCACTTGACCTGGCCGGCGCCGAAGCCGGCCACCCGAGCAGCGATCACGCCCGCGCGCTGGCGCTGTGCCACGACGCCGGCCTGCCGTTGACCCTGCATGCCGGCGAAGCCGACAGCGCCGAACGCGTGCTCGAAGCGGTGCACCTGGGCGCGCGCCGCATCGGCCATGGCGTGCACCTGGTCGACGCGCTGAACGACCCGGCGCGGCGAGCCCTCATCGACGAAGTGCGCGAGCGCGACGTGCACCTCGAGGTCTGCCCGACCAGCAATGTGCACACCGGCGCCGCGGCCTCGATCGCCGCGCACCCGATCACTGCGCTCTGGCGCGCCGGGCTGTCGCTGAGTTTTCACACCGACAACCGGCTGATCTCGCGCATCAGCTACAGCAGCGAGGCGCAGGCGCTGTTGGAGCACACGCCGCTCGCGGCCGGCGACTTGCTGCGCATGGGCCTGGAGGCGGCGCGGCACTCCTTGCTCGAGCCGCAAATCCGCGACAGCGCGCGGGGCCAATTGCGGCGCTGGGCCGAACAGGCGGGTGTGCCGCTACCATCCGCGCCGTTGTAACCCCTGCCGCCTTCGACCATGATGGAACTGCTGACCGATCCGCAAGCCTGGATCGCCTTTGCCACCCTCACCGCGCTCGAGCTGGTGCTGGGCATCGACAACATCATCTTCATCGCCATCCTGGTCGACAAACTGCCCAGGGAGCGGCGCGAGTTCGCCCGCCGCGTGGGGCTGTTCATGGCCATGTTCATGCGCATCGGCCTGCTGCTGGTGCTGGCCTGGATCGTCGGCCTGGTGGCGCCGCTGTTCACCGTGCTCGGCCAGGAGATTTCCGGCCGCGATCTGATCCTGATCCTCGGTGGCCTGTTCCTGATCTGGAAGAGCACCGGCGAGATCCACCAGTCGCTCGAAGGCGAAGAGGAACAGGCTGGCGGTGTGACCCAGGCGACCTTTACCGCCGTGATCCTGCAGATCATGGTCGTCGACCTGGTGTTTTCGCTCGACTCTATCATCACCGCCGTGGGCATGGTCGATGACTTGGCGGTGATGATCGCCGCCGTCGTCGTCTCAGTGGCGCTGATGATGTTGTTTGCCGGGCCGATCGGCCGCTTCGTTTCCGACCACCCGACGATCAAGATGCTGGCCTTGTCGTTCCTGGTCGTCGTCGGCGTGGTGCTGGTGGCCGAAGGCTTCGACCACCATGTGCCCAAGGGCTACGTCTACTTCGCCATGGCCTTCTCGCTCGGCGTGGAGATGCTCAACATCCGCCTGCGCAAGGGCTCGAAGAAGCGCGTGCAGTTGCGTGCCCAACAAATTCCAGGCCGCGACATCACCGAAT
>JANOKY010000328.1:0-2239 GCA_031419635.1 Burkholderiales bacterium
CGCTTGGGGCTGCCCACGCGGCCGGTTTCGCCGGTGGCGAAAGGCGGCATGTTGTAGTGCAGCATGAAGCGGTCGGTGAACTCGCCGGCCAGCGCGTCGATGCGCTGCGCGTCGCGGTCGGTACCCAGCGTGGCGATGACCACGGCCTGGGTTTCGCCGCGCGTGAATAGCGCCGAGCCGTGGGTGCGCGGCAGGATGCCGGTGCGGATTTCGATCGGACGCACGGTGCGGGTGTCGCGGCCGTCGATGCGCGGCTCGCCGCCGAGGATCTGGCTGCGCACGATGCGCGATTCGATCTCGAACAAAAGCCCCTCGACCTCAACCTTGTCGAACTCGATCGCGTCCTTCTTCAGCGCCGCCATCACGTTGGCGCTGGCTTCGCGGCAGGCTTGCGTGCGCGCCTGCTTGCTGCGGATCTGGTAGGCCGCGCGCAGCGCCGGCTCGGCCAGGGCGTTGACGTTGGCGATGAAGGCCTCGTTCTTGGCCGGGGCTGTCCACTGCCACTCGGGCTTGCCGGCGTCACGCACCAACTCATTGATCGCGGCGATGGCGATGTTGCCCTGCTCGTGGCCGAAGACCACGCCACCCAGCATCACTTCTTCGCTCAACTGATCGGCTTCACTTTCCACCATTAGCACGGCGGCTTCAGTGCCGGCGACGATCAATTCCATCTTGCTGCTGACGAGCTGGGTCTTGCTCGGGTTGAGCACGTACTGGCCGTCGATGTAGCCCACGCGCGCGGCGCCGATCGGGCCGCTGAACGGGATGCCCGAAATGGCCAGCGCGGCGCTGGTGCCGATCATCGCGGCGATGTCGGCCTGGACTTCGGGGTTCAGGCTCAGCACATGGATCACGACCTGGACTTCGTTGAAGAAGCCTTCGGGGAAGAGCGGGCGGATCGGGCGGTCGATCAGGCGCGAGGTCAGCGTCTCCAACTCGCTCGGGCGGCCTTCACGCTTGAAGAAGCTGCCCGGGATCTTGCCGGCGGCATAGGTCTTCTCGATGTAATCGACCGTCAGCGGGAAGAAATCCTGGCCGGCCTTGGGCACCGCCTTGGCCACCACGGTGGCCAGCACCACGGTGCCGTCGATCGTGACCACCACCGCGCCGCCCGATTGGCGGGCGATCTCGCCGGTTTCCATCGTGACGGTTTGCTGGCCCCATTGGAACGTCTTGGTGACCTTGTTGAACATGCTCATTGCAGCTCCTGCTTCGATAAGGGGCGCGCGCTGCGCCCGGTGGCAGAGGCCAGAGCCTTCGGCGGGATGCCATTCCAGAGCGATTGCGATTCGTGCAACAGCATTGGAATGACACAGCGGCGCGTCGGGTTCCGTCCTCCAAGAACAAAAAACCTGCGGTCTGGTTCAGGCCAGCGCAGGCTCTTCGTTGTCGTCGGCTCTTACTTGCGCAGACCCAGTTTCTGGATCAGCGCGGTGTAGCGCTCGGCGTCCTTGTCCTTCAGGTAGGACAGCAGGCGCTTGCGCTGGTTGACCATCTTCAGCAGGCCGCGCCGACCATGGTGGTCCTTGGCATGCAGCTTGAAGTGGGGCGTGAGTGCGTTGATGTGCGCGGTCAGCAAGGCGACCTGCACTTCGGGGCTGCCGGTGTCGTTGGCAGCGCGTGCGTTGGTCTTGACGACCTCCGCAACTTGTTGGGTATTCATGGCCATGGTGGCGATTTCCTAGATGCATGGAAACCGCTGGCAGGGGCGCCTGAATGGGCGCTGACCCTCGCGGTTTCCGGTTCCACTTGCGGTCACGGGTGAAACCGACCCATGCCGTGCTTGTTTTCGCGCCGGTTGCCCAATGCGAAGCGGCGAATTATAGGGTAAGTGCCGTGGCCAGCCGGTCCAGCCCCTCACTCAGGCGCCTGGGATCCTTGGCCGCGAAGCACCAGCGCAGCCAGCCCTCGGCCTCGGCGCCGAAGGCCGCGCCCGGCGCCAGGCCCAGGCCATGGGCCGCGACCAGGTGCTTGGCATAGGCCAGCGAGTCAGTCTGGCCCTCGACGCGAAAGAAAGCATACATGCCGCCCTGCGGTTCGGCCACACGGATACCGGGCATGGCTTGCAGCCCGCTGAGCAGCAGGTCGCGGCCGGCGCGCAGGCGCTGCACCAGGCCGGGAACGAATTCGTTCTCGATTGCCAGCGCGGCCAGCGCGCCGCGCTGCACAAACACCGGCGCGCACGAGCTGTTGAACTCGATCAGCTTGCCGATGGCATCGAGATGGCCGGGAGGCAGCA
>JANOKY010000329.1:0-8531 GCA_031419635.1 Burkholderiales bacterium
CCATCGTCACCGGCAGCGTGGCTGGGCTGATGTATGCGTACCTGGTGCGCTTTTCGGCGGTGGCCCTGCAATCGCTGGAGGCCGGCTACGCGCGGCTGCCGGCCAGCCTGGACGACAGCGCGCGCATGCTCGGCGCCTCACGCGCGCGGCTGTTGCTCGAGGTGCATGCGCCGCTGTTGCGCCGTTCGGTGCTGGCTGCCGCGCTGCTGGTTTTCGTCGATGTCATGAAGGAGTTGCCGGCCACCCTGGTGCTGCGCCCCTTCAATAGCGACACGCTGGCCGTGGTGGCCTACAACCTGGCGCGCGACGAGCGCCTGGCCGAGGCCGCGTTGCCGTCGCTGGCGATCGTGGTCGTTGGCCTGCTGCCGGTGTTGCTGCTGTCGCGCGCGATGCGGCGCTAGCTTCCGACCAGCCGCAACCCCGCCACGCCATGCACGCGCACGCTGTTGCGGCCATCGTGCTTGGCGGCGTAGCAGGCAATGTCGGCGGCGGTGAGGACGGCGGCCACGTCGGGCAGGCTGGCGTCGAGTTCGACCACGCCCAGGCTGGCGCCGACGTTGAGGGCCGCGCCGGCCCAGGGCACGCGCAGGGCCTCGACGGCGGCGCGCATCTTCTCGGCCACGCTGGCGGCACCGAGGCGGTCGCAGTTGATCAGCAGCACCGCGAATTCGTCGCCGCCCAGGCGGGCCACGGTGTCGGCGTGGCGCACCTGCTCTTTCAGCACGCGTGCCACGGCGATCAACACGGCATCGCCCGCGGCATGGCCGGCGCTGTCGTTGACGGCCTTGAAGCGGTCCAGGTCGATGAACAGCGCCGACACCGGCTCGCGGCTGCGGCGGTCCTGGCATTGGGCGGCCAGGCGGCGTTCGAACTCCGCGCGGTTGACCAGCCGCGTCAGGGCGTCGTGGCTGCCGGCCCAGGCCAGCGTTTCGCGCTGCGCGCGCTGCACGGTCACGTCTTCGAGGGTCCAGATGGTGCCCGCCGAGGCGTCACCCTGGCGCACCGGCTGGCCTTGCAGGCGGCCCCAGAAGTGGCTGCCGTCGCGGCGGCGGAATTCGATCTCTTCGTCGAAGGCCTGGCCGGCGCCGAAGGCGGCACCGACGCGCTGGCCCAGGCCGTCGTAGAACTCGTCGCTGACATAGATCACGCGCGGCGGCAGCCCCACCAGCGCACCCGGCTGGTAGCCGAGTAGGCGGTGGAAGTGCACGCTGACGGCTTCGAACTTGCGGTCGCGGGTGAAGCCGATGCCCACCGGCGCATGGGCCATCACCGCCTGCAGGCGGTCGAGCAACTCGCGCCCGGCAGCGTCGGCGCTGGCGCGCTCGTCCAGGGCCTGGCGCAGCAGGTGCGACAAGCGGCCGATCTCGTTGCGGCCGCGCGGCCAGGCGCTGTCAACGGGCCGCTGGCCCTGCATCAGCTCGAGCGCGCAATGCTCGAGCCGGCGCAGCGGGCGCAGCATCAGCAAGGTAGCGCCGAACAGCAGCAGGCCGCCGCCGAGTGCCACCGCCGCACCGACCGTCAGCGCGCGTTGGCGGGCGCGCTGGGCGCCGGCGAACACGCTGTCGACCGGTGCGCTGCGAAAGATCACCCAGTCGGCATCGGGCACGCCGGCGGATGAGACCAGGTAAGCGTCGAAGCGCCGGGCCAGGCCGCTGGGCTCCACCGGGCGGCCCTGCTCGACCCAGCGGTTCACGGCATCGGTCAGGGTCGGATCGAGCGCGGCGTCGCGCATCAGCCATTGCGGTTCGGCATGCGAGAGCACCCGGCCGGCGGCATCGACGATCACCGTGTGCGCCGGATCGTCTTCGTCGTCGGCGGTGATCTCGGGCATCAGCGCGCGTGTGGCCAGGCGCAGGCCGCCGCCGATGACGGCCACGACACGGCCATCGTCGCCGCGCAGCGGCAGGGTCAGGATCACCACCGGTTCGTTCGAAGCACGGCCGACGTTGGGCGACGAAATGACCGGCCGCTGCTGCGCGATCGTCTGGCGAAAGTAATCGCGGTCACCGATATACAGCTTGGGTGTGCGCACGCCCTGGCCGTCGCGGAAGGCCAGCACCTGGCCGTCGGGTTGGCTGACGAACACGGTGTCGAACAGGCTGGCCAGCACCGGCCGGTCGCGCAGGAAGCCCAGCGCCTGTTCGGCCCGCAGCGGCTGGCGGGTGTCGAGCGTCTCGGCCGCACTGCGCAGTGCGAGTTGCAGGCTGACCAGGCGCGCACCAACCAGCTTGGCCATCTTGCGCGTCTGTGCCAGCGACAGATCGAGCGCAACCTGCTCGCTGTGCTGGTCGACTGTGCGCAAGGTCAGCCCCACCGTCAGCGCCACACTGGCCGCGATCAACAGGGCGCCGATCAAGGCCAGCCGCAGCTTGACCGAGCCCCAGGGCGATCGGGGCAGGCCCATGCGGTCGGAGACAGCGGTCGAAGTGGACATGGCCCCACCCGTGGCGCGACCGGGCAGGTCGCCTGTCTGCGATTGTGGGGCGGCCCGGCCAAGGTGATCGGGGCAAAAGCGGCTGCAATGCAGCGCTGTTCGCGGGCTCGAAGGGCTTGTGATGTGGTGCCTCCGACAGGAATCGAACCTGTATCTGGCGCTTAGGAGGCGCCCGTTCTATCCATTGAACTACGGTGGCGTGGCGGCGGATTGTAGGCAGGTCAGGTCAGGTCAGGTCAGGGCCAGGCCGGCCTCGGCGATGACTGCGCGTACGGTGGCCAAGATCGTGGCTTGCGCGGCAAGCCTGGCGTGGCGATGATCGCGGCATGCTGATCTTTCGCCAACTCTTCGATGCCCCGTCATCGACCTACACCTACCTGCTGGCCGATCGCGCCAGCGGCCACGCCGTTCTGATCGACCCGGTCTACGAACAGGCGAGGCGCGACGCGGCGCTGATCGGCGAGCTCGGCCTGACGCTGGCCTGGACGCTGGAAACCCATATCCATGCCGACCATGTCACCGGCGCCTGGCTGCTGCGCGAGCGCCTGGGCAGCCGCATCGCGCTGGCCCGCGCGGGCGGCGCCGAGGGCGCCGACCGGCTGCTCGAGGAGGGCGAGCGAATCGATTTCGGTGCGCGCTGGCTCAGCGTGCGCGCCACCCCCGGCCACACCAACGGCTGCCTGACCTATGTGCTCGACGACGAGAGCCGCGCCTTCAGCGGCGACGCCCTGCTGATCCGCGGCTGCGGCCGCACCGATTTCCAGCAGGGCAGCTCACGCACGCTGTACGCCTCGGTGCGCCAGCAGCTCTTCACGCTGCCGGCCACCTGCCTGGTCTACCCAGCCCACGACTACAACGGCCTGACGGTGACCAGCATCGAGGAAGAGCGCCGCTACAACCCGCGCCTGGGCGGCGAAGTCAGCGAAGGCGACTTCGCCGGCCACATGCAAAACCTCAACCTGCCGCACCCGAAGAAGCTCGACATCGCGGTGCCCGCCAACCTGCGCTGCGGCCGGCCCGACGGCGATGCGTGGAGCGCGAGCGAGCCGACCTGGGCGCGGCTGCATTGCAGTTTCGGCGGGCTGTGGGAGATCGACCCGCAGGCCCTGGCCGAGGCGGCGCATGGCGGCCGGGTGCAGATCGTCGATGTGCGCGAGCCGGCCGAATTCCACGGCCCGCTCGGCCACATTCCGAACGCGCAGTTGATTCCGCTCGGCGGCCTGAAGGACCAAGTGGCCACGCTCGATCGCGAGCGCCCGGTTGTGGCGGTGTGCCGCTCGGGCTCGCGCTCAGCGCGCGCGGTGGCGATGCTGCAGCAGGCCGGGTTCACCCAGGTCGCCAACCTGGCCGGCGGCATGCTGCGCTGGCGCGTCGATGGCGGCAGCGTGGACAACGGGCAGGAGTAGCCGCCTCTCGCCGCAGCGCCGCGCCCGGCTCAGCGCGGCTCGCTGCCCGGCGGCGGCAGCCCCGACAGCGCGGTCCACTCCGAGTTGGACATGTCGAGCTCGACCACGTCGGGCTTGCGTGAATCGACACTGCGGCGGCGGTCGCGCATGCCGCGCGGCAGGGGGACATCAAGCTTGCGGCGGTCGGCGCCGGAGCGCCGATCCTGTGCGCCTGCATTGCGGTCGGGTGCTGGCTTGTCGGTCATGGTTCGTGCTGCACTGGCAGCTTCTGAATTGTGCACCGCTGCTGGCGCACTCAATTCCAGCGCCAGGTCCAGATCGCATCCAGCGCGTTGTCGTCGCCAGCCTGCGCGCGCACGGTCAGGCGCTGGGCCACGCGGTAGATCAACTGCCAGGTGCCGGTGGTGCTGTTGACGCCGCGCTCGTAGCCCACGTACCAGCGCCGCGAGAGCTGCTTGCCCAGCGTGACCACGGTGTCCTTGACCTCGCCGGTTTCGATCTGCCGCACCGAGAACTCGTCCAGGCCGATGTTGGCCAGCAGGGTCTTGTCCAGGCCCTGGCCTTCGCCGGCCAGCAGCGCCAGCGCGGCGCGTTGCAACAGCGCCGTGTCGGTGCGGCCCAGGCCCTCAGGCGCGCGGCCCAGCACCAGCCACGACAGCTTGTCGGTGTCGCTCATCTCGGGCTCGCTGAACAGGCGCACGCGCGGGTTTTGCGCGCTGCCGCTGACTTGCACGCCTACGCGCAGGTCGAGGTTGGGCCGCAGTGCCAGGATGTCCAGCCGCGGGTTGTCGGCCGCGCCGTTGAAGCTCAGCACGCCGCGTTCGATCGCCAGCTTCTGTCCGTAGGCGTCGTAGCTGCCGGCCTGCGTGCTCACGCTGCCGTTGACCGCCATGCGGTTGCCCGGCGAGCTCAGCGCCAGGCTGCCGCGCAGCCGGGTGTCCAGGCCACGCCCGCGCAGCTTCAACTCGTCGCCTAGATCGACCTGCAGGGCCACCCGCACCGTGCGCGGCGAGCCGCTGCCGGGCGGTGTGGCGTCGGTGGCATCGGTGGCGTCGGCGGTGGCGGTGGCGGTGGCGGTGGCGCGGGCCGCGCGGCCACCGTGCACGCGCACGTCGCTGTCCAGGCTCGGCGCGTCGGTGCGGCTGAAGTCGACCAGGCCTTCGTCGATGCGAAAGCGCCCGTCCAGCGTCAGCGCCTGCCGCGTCAGTGCCAGCGCGGCGTTGCCGCTGGCGATGATGCGGCGGTCGAAGCGGCCGAGCAGTTGAAAGTGCTCAGCGCTGAGCTGCAACTTCGCGCTCGGCTCGGCGCCGAGGCTGGCGCCACCCGTGAGACGCAGCTCGCCGCTGCCGCCTTTGAAAACGAAGCGGTCGACCGTGGCCTGGCTGCCGCGCAAAGACAGCGCGAGTTCGCCGTCGCGCACGTCCACGCCTTGCAGCAGGTTGCGCACCGCCAGCCGGCTGCCCGTCAGCTCGCCGGTGACTTCCGGGGCGCCGAAACTGCCGCCGAGCGCGGCCCCCGTGCGCAGCATGCCGCCCAGGCGCCAGCCCGGTGGCGTGAACGGGGCCCAGGCGCCGAGGTCGGCAATCTGCCACTCGAGCACGCCTTGCATCGGGGTGTCGGGGCGCGGCCAGGTGGCCTGCACCGGCAGGCGCAGGCTCTGTGCGCCAGCCAGCACGCCCAGGTTGCTGCCGGCCAGCGCCTGCGTGAAGTGCCAGGTGCCATCTTGCGCGGCCAGCGCCAGGCGCAGGTCCGTCAGGCCGAAGGCTTGGGTGCCGGTGTCGTCGGTCAGCGTCAGGTCGCCGCCGGCGCGCTCTAGCACCACGTCGGCAGCCACCCGCGCACCGAGAGCCACGCGGGCGTGCCCGGAGAGCACCAGATTGCCGCCCAGGCCGCTGCCGGGTTGCAGCCGGGTCAGCCACGGCGCCACCGCCAGCGGTTCGAGCTGGGCGTCGAGCAGGGCCTCGGCCGCCGCGTTGCCCGCGTCGGCGCGCCATTGCGCCTCGGTCCAGCGCAGGCCGGTGCCGAGCAGTTCGACGCGGCCCGGTTCGGCGCTCGCGGCCTGCACGCGCGCGTTGGCGTCGACTTGGAGTTGCACTTGCAAGTCGCGCGCGCGCAGCCACGGCGTGGTCGGGGCGGCGCTGGGCGTGGCACTGCGGCCTTGGGCTTCGACTTCGAGATTGCGGCTGCGCCAGCGGCCGGGCAGCAGGCTGCTGCGCGCGTCGCTGGCTTGCCACTGGCCCTGGCTGCGCACTTGCACGCGGCTGCCGTTGGGTTTGCCGCCGAGCAGGGCGTCGGCCCAGGCCGGGGGGCGCAGGGGGCTCAGCGCATCGAGCGTGATGGCGTGCTCGGCGAGCGTACCTTCGACGCGTGCTTGCAGGGTGTCGGCGCGAACGCTGCCGACGATCAACTGCTCGGCGTCGAGTTGCAGTGCCAGCGGCGCGTTGGCATCCGGGCCGGCCTGCACCTGCGCTTGCAGGCGCGCGGCGCGCAAGGGGCCGGCTTGCAGGGCGGTGCCGCGCAGCGTGGCGGTGGCGCTGAGCACTGGCCAGCGGCCTTGTGTCTGCACCTGGCCGCTGAGCTGCCCGGCCAGCGGCGCGTTGTCAGGCCCGCGCAGTGCCGCGGCCACCGTCGGGGCCAGCGCGATCAGTGGCTGCAGCGCGGCCAGCGCGGGCGCGTCGAGGTCCAGGCGCCAGCGGTCGTCGGCGGCGTGCGCTGCGAAGCGGCCTTGCAGGGTGGCGCGGTTCGCGGCGGCGCGCAGGTCGGCATCGACGGCCCAGCCCGAGCCAGTGGACGCGCGGCCGTCGAGTTTGACCAGGCCTTGCAGCGGCACGCCTGCGAGCAGGCTGTCGTGCAGGTTGAGTTCGGCCTCGCCGCGCAGCGCGAGCACGCGCGCTTCGGCAGTCATGGCCGAGGCCATCGCGGGGCTGGCTTGCAGTTCGGCTTGCCAGCGGCCGGCCAGGCGGTGCGGGCCCTGGCGCCAAGCGCCGCTTGCCGCAGCGGGGAACCACAGCGCGGGGTCGAAGCCGGCGAGCTCACCGCGGCTGCGCAGTTGCCATGCGCCCGTTGCATTGCGCTCGGCAGTGGCGTTGGCCAGTGCGCGTGCGTCGCCGCTCTTGGCCTGCACCTCGCGCAAGTCGATGCGCCAGGTGCCGGCGCTGCGTTCGGCGTCGGCCTGGGCTGCGATCTGTACCGGCAGCGCGCTGCGCGCGTCCAGGCGGCCGTCGAGCGTCAGGCGCGCTTGCAGGCGCTGGCTGGCCGCCGCGGCGAGTTGGCCATCGGGCGAGGGCAGGCCGCTGAGTTGCAGCGTGCCGTTGCCGCCCAGCGTCATGGCCGGTGCGCGCGCGTCGAGCAGCGCCGGACGCACGCCCTGCAAGCGCAGCACGAGCTGGGCCGCAGCGCCGTTCCATTCGCCGCTGCCGTCGATGCGGCCGGCGCCGGCCGTGAGTTGCAGTGCCAGGCCTTGCACCGCGATGCGCGAACGATCACGCGCCTGGCCGGCCAGGACAAGGTCGAGGGCGGCAATCGGCAGGCGCTGCTGGTCCCAGCGGCCAGGGGCGGCATTGGTGAAGGCCACGCGCACGGTGATCGGTGCGTCGAGTCCGCGGGTGTCGATCTCGGCGCGGCCCGACAACTGGGTCACCGGCAGGCTGCTGCTCAGGCGGGCGAGGTCGAGATCTTGCGTGTTGGCGGTGAGGGCGGCCAGCGGCCAGGGGGCGAACGGCTCTACGCGCGCATCGGCACGCAACGTGGCGCCGGGTGCCTTCTCACTGCCGAGCTGGGCCTGCAAGGCCAGCGTGGCCAGCGGGCCGCGCGCTGTGGCGCGTGCTTGCCACGGCCGACTGCTGCCCTCGAGTGAACGCGCATCGACTTGCGCATCGACGGCAAAGGGTGCGTCGCTGGCCAGGGTGCCGCGGGCCTGCACCTGCGCCTGGTCCCAGGTGAAAGCCAGTGCGCTGACGCGGTGCTCGGCGCCGTCGCGCGTGCCCAGGGCGGCACTGAGCCGGATGTCGATCAGGGGGCGCTGGCCGTCGATGTGCAACGCGCCGATGCGCGCGTCGGCCAGTGTCAAGGCCAGCGGCAGGCGCAGGCTTTGCGGTGGCGCGAGCGGCTCGGGCGAAGCCGGGCCGCTGATGTCGATGCGCTCGGCGCGCAAGGCCACCAAGTTCAGGCCGGCGGTTGCGCCATCGTGCGGCCGCCACGACCACTGCGCGTCTTGCCAGGCCAGGCGCTGCACGGTCAGCGTGCGCAGGCCCCACTTGAGCTCGACGCGCTCGGCACTGAACGGCCCACCGGTCCATTGGCCCACCGTGCCGGTGGCGGTGAGGCCGGGCACGCGCAACAACACCCACGCACTGCCGCCCTCGCTGCGCAGCAACCAGGCCACCCCAGCGCCGAGCGCGATGACCAACAGCACAACGCCGATCAGGCTCGTGCGCAGCCAGCGTTGCCGTGGTCTTGGCTTTGCGCTCGCGCTCATCGGGCTAGAACGCGATGCCGACCGACAGGTGCAAGCGCCATTGCTTGACCTCTTCGCCATACGCCACATCCATCCGCAGCGGCCCGACGGGGCTGCGCCAGCGCAGGCCCACGCCCGCGCCCCAGGCGGCATTCCAGTCCTGCCAACGCTCGGCGGCACGGCCGGCGTCGATGAAGGCGGCCCACCAGACGTTGGGCAGCTTGGCGCTGATCGG
>JANOKY010000330.1:0-3937 GCA_031419635.1 Burkholderiales bacterium
CGTGGTCGACGAGGAGACCCTGCGCCTGAGCGGCGCCGACCGAGCCTATGTCGATGCCGAGGCTGAGCATGAACTGAAGGAAATCGAACGCCGCCGCGCGCTGTACCTGCGCGGCCGTGCGCCGCTGCCGCTGGCCGGCAAATCCGTGGTGGTGGTGGACGACGGCATCGCGACCGGCACGACGGTGCGTGCCGCGCTCAAGGCGCTGCAACGCTCCAAAGCGGCGCGCCTGGTGCTGGCCGTACCGGTGGCGCCGGCCAACACCGTGGCGCAGTTGCGCGCCGAGGTCGACGACCTGGTGTGCCTGTCGCAGCCGGAATTCTTCCATGCTGTCGGCGCGCACTACCGCGATTTCCATCAGATCGAGGACGACGAAGTCATCGCGCTGCTCGATTCGGCAAAAAACGAATTCGCAAAGCGGGCGTCGCCGCGACGGCAGGAAGAGTGACAACGCAGCGCTTCGATGTCTGCAACGGCGACGCCGACGGCCTGTGCGCCGCGCTGCAGTGGCGGCTCCATGAGCCGGCGCCCGCCACGCTGCTGACGGGGTTGAAGCGCGAGATCGCGCTGCTCGAGCGCGTGCACGCGAACGCCGACGACGAAGTCAACGTCTTCGACCTGTCGATGCAGCGCAACCAGGCCGCCCTGCTGGGCCTCCTCGGCGCCGGCGTGCGCGTGCGCTACTTCGATCACCATGCGGTGCGCGACATCCCCTCCCATCCCTTGCTCGAAGTGCAGGTCGACTGCGCCAGCGACGCCTGTACCAGCTTGCTGGTCGACCGTCGCATCGGCGGCGCCTTTCGCGCCTGGGCGCTGGTCGGCGCCTACGGCGACAACCTGGCAGGCGTCGCCGACCGCTTGGCGATCGATTCCGGCATCGGCAGCGACGACAGCACTCGGCTGCGCCGGCTCGGCGAGGCGATCAACTACAACGCCTACGGCGACGACGAGAGCGATGTGTGCATCGCTCCCGCGCGCCTGTATGCGGTCATGGCGCGCTACCGCGATCCGCGCGACATGCTCGCGCATGAAGGCATTGCCGACGCGATCGACGCACGGCGCCGCGCCGACCTGCGGCAGGCCTTGGCTTGGCCGCCGCATCGGCAAGACGCACGCGGCAGCGTGCTGATTCTTCCCGACGCGGCGTGGAGCCGGCGCGTGCTCGGCTGCCCCGCCAACGAGCTGGCCAACGCCCAGCCGCAACACGCCCATGCGGTGCTCAAGCTGCAGGGTACGGGCGGGTACGTGGTCAGCGTGCGCGCGCCGCTCGCGTCGCCGTCGGGAGCCGATGAGCTGTGCAGCCGGTTCGGCGGTGGTGGCCGCGCGCGGGCCAGCGGCATCGACGGCCTGCCGGCGGACGATCTCGAGCGCTTTCTCGCGGCCTTTGCCAGCACGCGCTGGGGCGAGCAGGCTCCCATGCGCTCATGTAATGGCTATGATGACCGCGGCCCTGCTCAGCACCCTCATAGCTAACCTCTGTCCGTGCGTTGCCGATTGGCCTCAGCGCTGGTGATCTCCCTTCGGGTGTTTGGGCATGTGAGCGATCATCCAGTTTTACGGCCAGCTGCTTCACGCGCCCGAGGGCTCCGCGCTCTTCGAACAGGCGGGTGGCGCCCGGCACGATGGCGAGTTCGCTTTGGTCTGTCAGTTGGCTGAGCGAGCGCCAATTAATAGGTCTCGAACCGGCCGAACTCCTGTTGATTGTCGGGAGCGTGAAACGTTGGCAACGCGAATCGTCCAGCCTTGAAGGTCGGCGAACCTTGTCACTGGCCGAAGCACCTTATTTTGGGTGCAGTTGCTTCCGTCGACGGGCAAGAGAATCTTCATGCGCATCTCCAAGGCAAATGCGATTTCAGCGATGGTGAGGCCGAGGGTCTGGCTGGGCGCGAGTTCCTTCATCGCCACCGCGACGACGCGCAGCCCTTCCTCGTTGAGTCCGCGCGTGACCTGCTGCACGCGGGCCAGCATGGCCGCGTCGAGCGGCACCTCCCGCGGACCGTGGCCGTTCTCGATGCGCACGCGGGTGCACACCGTCGGCATTTCCGCGAGCGCGCCCTTGCAGATCAGCTCATGGTGATCGTCGCGCTCCGACACCACCACCGACATGCGCCGGCGCTCGTCCGACGGGTGGCCGAAGACATCGACTGTGCGGCTGGCGACCGAAGTGCTTCACGGCACGGCGCGGCGCAGAAAGCCGCTGAACCCATGGGTCAACACGTTCATCATGCGAGGTCGGCGGTCGCTGCCGTAGCGCTGCATGAATTTGACCATCGACAGACCGCGCTGGAACTGGACTCGGTACATGGCCATGACTCACCCCTGAAGTTGGTGAGGCCATCTTCGGTCTAAACCGGCTCATGGCGTGAGCCATACCGGGCATGGCTGAGGCAGGTCGCGAATCCGGAATTAGCAAGGCACGAAGTCAAGACCCTTGCTAAACGATAACGACTGGGTGATCCGCCGTTTCAGTCAGTGCGCGTCAGAGTGGCCGACGCCCGCCCGTAGTGACGCCAAAGCCACCGAGGCCGTTCGGTGCCAATCACCTGTTGCCCGCGCACTTGATCCAATTCGCGAAACAGTTCGGTCGCAAAGTCGATGAACAACCGCACGCGCGGTATGCGGCGCGCGCTCGCGCGATAGAGCAGGTTCACGGGAGGCGCTTCCGTAGACTCCCAGTCTTCCAGTGCTCTGACCAAGGAGCCGGAGGCGAGATCGGGCAGGTTGGTCCAATCCAGAATCCGGATGACGCCATGTCCCGCCAGTGCCAGCTCGATCACCAGGTCGCGATGGGCGTTGCTGGTGGTCAGCCAGCCGCGCGCTACCACCGACTCCTGCTCCGCACCCCGCGTGAAGGCCCATGCGTCCATCACCGTGCCATCAACAGCACGGATCGGCAGGCACGCGTGCCGCTCCAGATCCTTCGGGCGCCGCGGCATGCCGTGTTTGGCCCAATAGGCCGGGGAGGCGACGACGATAAAGCGGCCTGCGGCAATACGGCGCAGCACCAAGTCTTCCGCCTTTGGCCAGCCGAGGACCAGCATGACATCGACACCGCTGACCTGCTCGTCGGTCACGCGCTGGAAATCGCGGACATCGAACTCGATGTCCGGGTAGCGTGCATGGAAGCGCGGCAGCGCAGCCGTCAAACATCCGCGTGCGATGACATGCTGGACGCCGACCACCACGGTGCCTTTCGGCTGCAGCGCCGATGCGCGCAGCTGTTCGTCCGCGTCGTCGAGCCGCACCAGCGCCGGCGCACACGCTTCGAGATACCGCGTCCCTTCTGCGGTCAGCGTCAAGCCCCGCGCCGTGCGGTCGAACAGTTTGGCACCCAGGCCCTTTTCGAGCGCGTTGATCAGCTTGGCGACGGCGGTGACGCTGACACCGAACCCGCGGGCTGCTCCCGACAAACTTTTCTCGGCGGCGGCGGCCGCAAAATATTCCAAGGCTCGAAGCTTGTCCATGAAATGCCTCCATCGAGCTTGAACCAACGGTTGCAGCCGCCTGCGACCCCCTGAGTATTCCACTGCACCGGTCGCGCGCCTAAAGTTGTTGCAACCCGAACCATCGGGCAGGAAAACCGCATGAACCGCACGAAGACCATGAACCGCCTGATGGCCTTGCTTGCATTCGGCCTCGTCGCCACCCTCCACTTGCCAGCCGCCGCCGAAGAAACGCAGTGGCCCGCCAAACCGGTTCGCATCCTCGTGCCGGGCGGTACCGGTGGTGTCACCGACATCCGGGCGCGCTGGTTGGCCGAGCGCCTGGCGCTGCGGCTCGGCCAAAGCGTCATCGTGGAGAACAAGCCCGGCGCCGGGGGCAACCTCGGCATGGAGATGGGCGCCCGCAGTGCCCCGGACGGCTACACCTTGATCATCATTCATCAGGGGGTCATGACGGTCAACCCGCACTTGTACAGCCGGCTCGGCTACGACCC
>JANOKY010000331.1:0-6449 GCA_031419635.1 Burkholderiales bacterium
GCAAGCGCAGCAACAAGCTCACCAGCGTGGACAAGGCCAACGTGCTCGAAACCTCGCAGTTCTGGCGCGACACGGTCATCGAAGTGCATGCGCAGTACCCCAAGGTGCAGCTCGAGCACATGTACGTCGACAACGCGGCGATGCAGCTGGTCAAGGCGCCCAAGGCCTTCGACGTGGTGGTCACCGGCAACATGTTCGGCGACATCCTGTCCGACGAAGCGGCGATGCTCACCGGCTCGATCGGCATGCTGCCTTCGGCGTCGCTGGACAAGGCCAACAAGGGCCTGTACGAGCCGAGCCACGGCAGCGCGCCCGACATCGCAGGCAAGGGCGTCGCCAACCCGCTGGCTACAATCCTGTCGGCCGCCATGATGCTTCGCTACTCGCTCGCCCAACCCGTCGCCGCCGATCGCATCGAGTCGGCGGTTAAGGCCGTGCTGTCGGCCGGCTTGCGCACCGGCGACATCTGGAGCGAAGGCACGTTCAAGGTCGGCACGCGCGCGATGGGCGACGCGGTCTGTAGTGCCATCGTCGGCAAAACGATCACCACCCAGAGCTAGTTCGCTCTCGGATCGTCTCGCCCCTCCTGGACCCCGGCGATACGACCGGGGCAAGCGGGGTCCGGATCGACGAACAAGGTAGAACTGATATGGCACTCACAGGATTGGTCGGCTGGCGCGGCATGGTCGGCTCGGTGTTGATGGACCGCATGCAGGCCGAAGGCGACTTCGCGCTGATCGAGCCGCTGTTCTTCTCGACCTCGAACGTCGGCGGCAGCCTGCCCGGCGCCGTCGCGAAGTTCGCCAAGAACGAAACCAGGTTGTTCGATGCGTTCGACATCGACGCCTTGAAGCGCTGCGACATCGTCATCACGGCACAGGGCGGCGACTACACCACCGCGGTGTTCTCGAAACTGCGCGCCGCCGGCTGGGCCGGCCACTGGATCGACGCCGCCTCGACGCTGCGCATGAGTGATGACGCGGTGATCATCCTCGACCCAGTCAACTTGCCGGTGATCCAGAGCGCGTTGCAAAAAGGCGCTCGCAACTGGATTGGCGGCAACTGCACCGTGAGTTGCATGCTGATGGGTGTGGGCGCGCTGTTCAAGGCCGGCCTGGTCGAGTGGATGAGCACCCAGACCTACCAGGCGGCCTCGGGCGGCGGCGCGCAGCACATGCGCGAGCTGCTCACCCAGTACGGCACCCTCAACAACTCGGTGCGCGCGCTGCTCGACGACCCGAAGAGCGCGATCCTCGAGATCGACAGCCGCGTGATCGCTACGCAGCGTGCGATGTCGGCGAGCGAGACGGCCAACTTCGGCGTGCCGCTCGGCGGTTCGTTGATCCCGTGGATAGACAAGGACTTGGGCAATGGCATGTCCAAGGAAGAATGGAAGGGCATGGCCGAGACCAACAAGATCCTCGGCAACGCCGCGCAAATTCCGGTCGATTCAACCTGCGTGCGCGTGGGCGCGATGCGCTGCCACAGCCAGGCACTGACCTTCAAGTTGAAGCGCGATGTGCCGCTGGCCGACATCGAAGCCTTGATCGCCGCCGACAACGCCTGGGTCAAGCTGGTGCCGAACACGCGTGAAGCCACGCTGCAGCAGCTCACGCCGGTGGCGGTGACGGGCACGATGACGATCCCGGTGGGGCGCATCCGCAAGCTGGCGATGGGCCCCGAGTACTTGGGTGCATTCACCGTCGGCGACCAGTTGTTGTGGGGCGCTGCCGAGCCGCTGCGGCGCATGCTGCGCATCCTGCTTGAGCACTGAGCGGGGTCCGTTCACGTTGCCGCATGACAACAAGTTCACGACTACACCCAGTCACGCAGGGTTTCAAGCGAGGTCACACTTTGCATGAGCTTGTCACCCTATATGCTTGATGCTATTGTGATTTTCGACCCCTTTCTTACGCTCACCAGTGGTCTGAAAGCCGCATCCGAGCCTTGCCTGCAACGCCACTTCCGCGGCGGACGATCCTTGTTGTCCGCCGCAGGCCATTGGGAGACGCCTTGAACACGAAGCTTTCGACTCATCCCGTGCCCCGTGCCGGCTTCGCCCTGCGGGCCGTGGCTGTGGCCGCACTGATTGTCGCCACGTCCGGCAGTTGGGCACTCGGCCTGGGCCGCATGGCGGTGCAATCGGCGTTGGGCGAGAACTTGCGCGCCGAAATCGACGTCACCAGTATCACGCCAGAGGAAGCTTCGTCGCTGCGCGTGCGCGTGGCGCCGGCCGAGGCCTACCGCGCCGCCGGTGTCGACTACGGCACCGTGTTGCCCGGCACGCAGGTGACGCTGGCGCGACGCAGCGACGGCCGGCCGTACCTGCGTGTGGCCAGTGACCGCGTGGTGCAGGAACCCTTCGTTGACGTGATCCTGGAGCTGACCTGGGCCAGTGGCCGGCTGGTGCGCGAGTACACGATGTTGCTCGACCCGCCGAGCGCACGCGCTGCGACCCCACCCACGCCCGCGCCGGTGGCGCCAGTAATCTCGGCCGCGCCTCCTGCACCCGCGACGGCACCCACACCCACACCCGCGCCGACGCCCACGCCCACGCCCACGCCACGCGCAACCGCGCCCGCGGCGCCGTTGGCACCTCGCGCCGCTGCACCGGCGCCGCGCCCCGCCACAGCCGCCGCACCGACTGCGCCAGCCGGCTCGGGCGACGAGTACCGCGTGCGCGCGGGCGATACGCTGACGCGCATCGCCGCACGCACCCAGCGTGAAGGCGCCTCGCTCGACCAGATGCTGGTGGCACTGTGGCGCAACAACGCGCAGGCCTTCATCGACAACAACATGAATCGGCTGAAGGCCGGCGCGGTGTTGACCGTGCCGTCGGCGTCCGCCGCCAAGGACATCGCCGCGGGCGACGCCAAGCAGGTGATCCAAGCCCAGAGCGCCGATTTCGGCGCCTACCGCCAGCGCCTGGCCAGCGGCGTGCCGGCGGTCAAGACCAGAGAGCCGGCGCGCCAGGCTACCGGCAAGGTCACGGCCCAGGTTGACGACAAGAAGGCCGGCGCGGGCACGACGCCGGATCGCCTGACGCTGTCGCAAGGCGGCGTCAAGGCCGGCACAGAAGCCGCCAAGGTCTCCAAGGACACCGAGAAGAAAGACCAGACCGCACGCGTGGCCGAGTTGGCGCGCAACGTCGAAGACCTGAAGAAGCTCAAGGATGGCGCCAGCACCGCGGCGCCCAGGCCGGGCGCCGCGCCCGCTGCTCCGGCCGCGCCGGTGGCCGCTGCTCCGGCCGCGCCAGTGGTGGTGGCGGCTGCACCGCCGCCGCCGCCGATGCCGGCGCCCGCCACTGCGCCGCCAACCCCGGCACCCGCGCCGCCGGTGGCTGCGCCAGCGCCAGCGTCGGCGCCCGCAGCAGCGGCGTCAGCGGCGTCGGTGGCGATGCCGGCGACGGCGCCCGCTTCTGCCCCCGCGCCGGTTGCCAAACCGACCGTGGCGGCCAAGCTGCCGGCCGTGCCGGCGCGCGACGAGCCGGGCTTCATTGCCGGCCTGCTCGACAACCCCTTCGTGCTGCCCGGCGCCGGTGTCGTGCTGGCCCTGCTCGCCGGCCTGGGCGTGTACCGCTGGCGTAGCCGCGCCCGCACCGAGAGCGGCGAGACCTCGTTCCTCGAAAGCCGCTTGCAACCTGATTCGTTCTTCGGCGCCAGTGGCGGCCAGCGCATCGACACGCGCGACGCCTCGGGCGCCTCGTCGTCGATGAGCTATTCGCTGAGCCAGCTCGACGCCATCGGCGATGTCGACCCGGTGGCCGAGGCCGATGTCTACCTGGCGTATGGCCGCGACCTGCAGGCCGAAGAGATCCTCAAGGAGGCGATGCGCAGCAGCCCGGACCGCCTGGCGATTCGCACCAAGCTGCTCGAGGTCTACGCCAAGCGGCGCGACACCAAGGGCTACGAGTTGCTGGCCACCCAGTTGTACTCGCTGACCAAGGGCGAGGGCGATGAGTGGCACAAGACGCAGGAGCTGGGCCAGCAGATCGACCCCGAGAATCCGATGTACACACCAGGTGGGCGGCCCAGCGCGGCCCTGGCCGGCGGCTCGGCCGCGGTGGTCGAGCCGCTGGGTGCGAGCACGATGCCGCAATCGGTGCTGCCGCCGACGTCGAATTTCGCCCTGTCCGAACGCGACGAGAACACCAATGCGCCGCCGACGGATCTGGATCTCGACCTCGATGTCCTCGCGCCGGCCTTGCCGGCAACGAAAGCCCTGGAGAGCACCCAACCGATCGGCTCCATGCCTGCCCTGCCGAGTGCAGCCGCCCGTGACACGGCCGCCAGGCTCGCCGACCTGAAACTGCCCACTGGGCAGGCCGATGCCGCGTCGACGACCACTGCGGCAGCGTTCGACTTCGGCTCGATCTCGCTCGATCTGGGAACCTCGCCCAAGGCAAGCGGCGAGCCGGCGCTGGACTTCTCGGCGATGGGATCGCGCGACACCCCTGCGCCCACGCCGCTGGACCCGGCCGACCCGCTGGTGCGCAAGCTCGAACTGGCCGAAGAGTTCCGCCAGATCGGTGACAAGGAAGGCGCCCGCGACCTGCTCGAAGAGGTGGTCGCCAAGGCCAGCGGGCCGCTGAAGGTGCGCGCGCAGAGCCTGCTCGACGGACTTGCCTGACGGTTTTGCCTGATCTAGCCCGCAGCGATGCGCCGGCCCCGCGCCAGCGCATCGCCCTGGGCATTGCCTACCGCGGCGGCGCCTACCACGGCTGGCAAAGCCAGCCCGATGGCCAGACGGTTCAAGACCGGCTCGAACAGGCGCTGACGCTGTTTGCCAATACGCCGGTGGCGAGCGTCTGCGCCGGCCGCACCGACACCGGCGTGCATGGTCTGAACCAAGTGGTGCATGTCGATACGCCGGTCGAACGTGACGCGTTCTCGTGGGTCCGCGGCACCAACCGCTACCTGCCCAGCGACATCGCGGTGCAGTGGTGCCAGCCGGTGGCCGCCGACTTCCACGCCCGCAACAGCGCCCGCGGCCGGCGCTACGCCTACCTGCTGCTCGAATCGGCCGTGCGCCCGGCCCTCGAGAGCGGCCTGGCAGGCTGGGTCTTCCGGCCACTCGACGGCGACGCGATGCGCGCCGCAGCCGCTGCGCTGATCGGCGAGCATGATTTTTCGTCGTTCCGCAGCTCGCAGTGCCAGGCCAGCACGCCGGTCAAGCGATTGAACTCGGTCACCATCGCGCGCCGCGGCGCCTATTGGCGTTTCGACTTCGACGGCGTGGCCTTCCTGCACCACATGGTGCGCAACGTCATGGGTTGCCTGGTGGCGGTGGGGCAGGGCAGCCGATCGCCCGCCTGGCTGGCTGGCGTGCTCGCCGCAAGGAACCGCGACGCCGCTGCGCCGACGTTCGCGGCCGACGGGCTGTACTTCCTGGGGCCGTACTACGATGCGGCGCATGGATTGCCAGCGCACACCCCCGCCTTCGACTGGCTGCCTTGAATGAATCAGCGCACGCGGATCAAGATCTGCGGCCTGACGCGGCAGGCCGATGTGGCGGCGGCCGTCGATGCCGGGGCCGATGCCGTCGGCTTCGTGCTTTACGCCAACAGCCCGCGCCATGTCAGCGCAGCGCGGGCGGCTGAGCTGGCACGCGGCCTGCCGCCATTCGTCACGCCGGTGTGTTTGTTCGTCAACGCCGCACCCGCCGACATCGCCGTCGCCGTCGCTGCAATGCCCAATGCATTGCTGCAATTCCACGGCGATGAAACGCCGGCCGATTGCGACGCCGCCGGCCGGCCCTACCTGCGCGCCGTGCGCATGGCGCCGGGCGTCGATTTGCTAGACTGCGTGCTCCGTTTTCCCAATGCCCAGGCCCTGCTGCTCGACGCTGCCGTCGACGGTTACGGCGGTGGCGGCAAGGTGTTCGATTGGTCGCTCATTGCTCGAGATCTGCCCGTCGACGTTCGCTCTCGGCTCGTTTTGTCTGGTGGGTTGAATCCTGCAAACGTGATCGATGGGGTGCTGCACGCACGGCCTTTTGCCGTTGACGTGAGCTCCGGCGTCGAGAGCGACAAAGGCATCAAGAATGCCGCGCTGATACGCCGGTTCTGCGATGCGGTTCGAGCCGCGGATACGCGCCTCGCCACGCTCGCCCCCTGAACCCGGACCCTGCCATGCTGAACTACCAACAACCCGATGCCCGAGGGCATTTCGGGCCCTACGGCGGCACCTTCGTCGCCGAGACCCTGATCCATGCGCTCGATGAGTTGAAGGCCGCCTACGAGCATTACCGCAACGACGCCGCCTTCATGGCCGAGTACCGCCACGAACTGGCGCACTTCGTCGGCCGGCCCAGCCCCGTCTACCACGCCGCGCGCTTGAGCCGTGAGCTCGGCGGCGCGCAGATTTACCTGAAGCGCGAGGACCTGAATCACACCGGCGCGCACAAGATCAACCACACCATCGGCCAGGCCTTGCTGGCCCGGCACATGG
>JANOKY010000332.1:0-4651 GCA_031419635.1 Burkholderiales bacterium
GCCATCCTGACCTGCCCGGTGGTCGAGCTGCACATGAGCAACATCCACGCGCGCGAGGAATTTCGCCACAAGTCCGTCTTCGCCGAAATCATCAAGGGCCAGATCAGCGGCTTCGGCGTCGACAGCTACTTGCTCGCGCTGCGAGCGGCGGTGTCGGCGGTCAGGGGCTGATCGAGAGCCCGCGCTCGCGAGCAAACGCCTGGAGCGCCGGCAGCAGGGGCCCGAGCTTCTCGGCCACCGCGTCGCGCACGGTGTCCACCATCACCTGCGTGGACCGCTCGATTTCGACATTGACGGCATCACCGACGCGCAATTCGCCGAAGGTCGTCATTCGCAGCGTCTCGGGGATCAGCCAAATCTCGAACCAACCTGCGCCGCCTGGTTCGCGCTCGGCCTCGGCCACCGTCAGGCTCGCGCCATTGACGGCGATGTAGCCCTTGGCGAAGACATAGCGCATCCAGGGCGCGGGCACCTCCAGCCGCAGCACATGGTTGCTTTCAGGCCGACGCAGGTCGGCCACATGGGCCCCGAAATCGACATGCCCCGACAGCGGGTGGCCGCCGATCTCGGCGCCGTCCTTCGCCGCACGCTCGACATTGACGCGGCCGCCGATGGCCAGCGTGCCCAGCGTCGTCAGGCTCAGCGTCTGTTGCATCACATCGAAGTCGGCCGCGGCGTCGCCGTGCAGCGCCGTGACGGTCAGGCAGGTGCCATCGACCGAGACGCTGGCGCCGATCGCGAGACCCTGCGCAAAACCGGACGGGAACTCGAGCCTGACGCTGCGCAGCCCACTGCGGTCAGTCAGTTGCGCGACGCGGGCGACGCCTTGAACGATGCCGGTGAACATGCGGCGACTTTACCGTGCACCTCGGGCCAGCGCCGGGCCGCCCCAAGCGGCTCGAGCTCCCCTCCGGGGGGCGCGAGCGCAGCGAGCTTGGGGCCGTCATCTCACCAATTCACTTCGCGCTCCGGCGTCGCGCCGATCTTGTGGATCGACAGGTCGGCGCCTTCGTATTCCTCTTCGGCCGTCAGCCGCAGGCCCATCGTCTGGCGCAACACGCCGTAGACCACGAATCCACCGACGAGGGCCCAGCCGACGCCGAGCAGGGTGCCGATCAGTTGCGCGCCGAAGCTCACGCCGCCCAGGCCGCCGAGCGCGGGCAAGCCGAAGATACCGCAGGCGATGCCGCCCCAGGCGCCGCACAGGCCGTGCAAGGGCCAGACGCCGAGCACATCGTCGATCTTCCACTTGTTCTGCGCGCGGGTGAAGAGCACGACGAAGATCGCGCCGGCCACGCAGCCGGTGACCAGGGCGCCCAGCGGGTGCATCACGTCCGATCCGGCGCACACGGCCACCAGGCCGGCCAGCGGGCCGTTGTAGACGAAGCCGGGGTCGTTGCGGCCGAGCAGCGCGGCGACCAGGGTGCCGCCCGCCATCGCCATCAGCGAGTTCACGGCCACCAGGCCGGAGATCTTGTCGATGGTCTGCGCGCTCATCACGTTGAAGCCGAACCAGCCCACGGCCAGGATCCAGGCGCCCAGGGCCAGGAAGGGGATGCTCGACGGCGGGTGGGCGCTGATGCCGCCGTCCTTGCGATATCGGTTCGCGCGCGCGCCGAGCAGCAGCACGGCGATCAGCCCGATCCAACCGCCCACCGCGTGCACCACCACGCTGCCGGCGAAATCGTGGAACTCGGCGCCAGCCACGGCCTTGATCCAGCCCTGCACGCCGAAGCGCCCGCCCCAGACCGCGCCTTCGAACAGCGGGTAGATCAGGCCGACCAGCACCGCCGTGGCGATCAGTTGCGGCCCGAAGCGCGCGCGCTCGGCGATGCCGCCCGAGACGATGGCCGGGATCGCCGCGGCAAAGGTCAGCAGGAAGAAAAACTTGACCAGCTCGTAGCCGTTCTTTGCCGCCAGGCCTTCGGCGCCGCTGAAGAAGTTGACGCCGTAGGCCACCGTGTAGCCGACCAGGAAATAAGCCAGCGTCGAGACCGCGAAGTCGACCAGGATCTTCACCAGCGCATTGACCTGGTTCTTCTTGCGCACGGTGCCGAGCTCGAGGAAGGCAAAGCCCGCGTGCATCGCCAGCACCATGATGGCGCCGAGCAAAATGAACAGGGCGTCGGTGCCCTGCTTGACCTGGTCCATGGGTGATCTCCTCGAGGCGCTGTTATTCGATCGGTGCCGTCGCACCACAGGTGTGATTTTGGGGCCTATATCGGTGCACCGGCCCGCAACGCAGCTCGCCTGCGGCACACGCGCGGGCGATGACCGCCCTGCCCGACCGCGCCGCCGCCCTGCTGGCGCGCGGCCATGCCGAGCGTGACCTGCGGCTGCGCAGTCGCCGCTTTCGCTGGTTGGCGGTGCGCACCCGCTGACGGCGGTCAGGCGCGCATGTGCAGCGGCCAATCGGCCGCATCGAAGCCCACCGTCACTGCGCCGCCGGCCCACTCCACCACCGGCCGCTTGATGAGGCTGCTGTGCACCAGCATCAGCGCGCGCGCCGTGGGCGCATCGACAACGCTGCGCTGCGTGGCCGCGTCGAGCCGGCGCCAGGTCGTGCCGTGGCGGTTCAGCAGCGGCTGCCAGCCGAGTGCGGTGATCCAGGCCTCGAACCGCAGCGGCGGCACGCCGGCCTTCTTGAAGTCGTGAAATTCATGGGCCACGCCCTGTGCGTTGAGCCAGGCGCGGGCGCGCTTGACGCTGTCGCAGTTGGCGATGCCGTAGAGCCGCATCAGTCAGCGTCTCGCCGTGCCTCTTCGCACATCGGGTCGCTGGCGAAGCTGGCTTCACGCACGCGCCCCTCGACCAGCCAGACCTGGAACCAGCGGCAGAACAGCGATTCGTAGCGGTACGACCAGACCTCGCCGACGCCGCGCCAACCGACGCGTGATTCCGAGGGCCGGCCGAGCTGGCGGCGCACATCGGCCTGCGGCTCGGCGATGGCGACCGATTCGAAGTTGGCCTCGGTCAGCACCTGCTGCCAGCCGCGCACGCGCCTGTTGCTGTCGACATCGATCATGTAGGTGTGCTTGCCCATCGGGCCGCGGGCGTATTCCACCCGGGCGCCACCGTCGGCCAATGCGTAGCGGCCGGTGGGTACGCCCATGCGGGCGAGAACATCGGCTTCGGATTGACCGGGGCGCAGATCGCCGGGGCTGTAGCCGGTGCAACCTGCGAGCGCCAGCGCAGCAAGTGCAATCAGCCTACGCGCGCTCGATCCTCGAGAAATTGGACTATGCGCGCTCGATGCGCGAGCAGCAGGATTACGCGCGCTCGATGCGCGCGTAGGCCGCATGGTTGTGAATCGACTCATGGTTCTCGACCTCCACGCAGTAGCGGCCGATGCGCGCGTCGGCGTTCAGGGCCAGCGCCACATCGCGCACCAGGTCTTCGACAAACTTCGGGTTCTCGTAGGCGCGCTCGGTGATCCACTTTTCGTCGGGCCGCTTGAGCAAGGCCCAGACTTCGCTCGAGGCGTTGTCTTCGGCAAAGCGCACCAGTTCCTGCCACTCGACCGCCGCTTTCAGCTCGGCGCGGATCGTCACCGTCGAGCGCTGGTTGTGTGCGCCGTAGTCGGAAATCTCCTTCGAGCAGGGGCACAGGCTCTTCACCGGCACCGCCACTTCGGCCCAGACCACGTTGCTGCCGCCCCGCGCCTCGGCAATCCATCGGCCCTGGTAGTCGAGCAGACTGTGTACGCCCGAGACCGGCGCGCGCTTCTTCAGGAAGAACGAAAACCGTGCCTCGATGCGGCCTTCGCTGGCACCCAGGCGTTCGAGCATCACGGCCAGGCGCTCGCGCAACAGGGCCGCGTCGAGCGGTGCATTGAGCGCCGTCAGGTCGTTGAGCCAGGCCACGAAGCGCGACATGTGGGTGCCCTTCTTCTCGGCGGGCAGGGCCACGTCCAGATCCCACATCGCGGCCGTCGCCTGCACCGCGCCGGCCACGCGCAGTTGCAGCGGGTAGCGCACGTCTTTGATGCCGACGCGCTGGATCGCCAGATGGCGTTCGTCGCGCTCGCTTTGCGTGTCGGGAATGTGCAGGGCCTGGGTCGGGTGGGTCATGGTCGAGATCGGTGCGTGACCAGAGCATCGCACCAAATGCGCTTGCCTGCCGCGCTGGGCCCTTTGCCTGCCACCGGCTGGGGGCCAGTCAACTCTTGATGCGCACCAGCGCCGGCCGGGCGCCGAAGCGCGCCGCGATCGACTTGGCGATGCCGTCGGCGTCCAGGCCGTTCATCGCCAGCAGCTTGGCCGGGTCGCCATGCTCGATGAACTGGTCGGGCAAGCCCAGCGCCAACACCGGCGTGGCCAGGCCGGCGTCGTGCAAGGCTTGCATCACCGCGCTGCCGGCGCCGCCCATTACGCAGCCGTCTTCGACCGTGACGATGGCCTCGTGGGTGCGCGCCAGCTCGGCCACCAGCTCGGCGTCGAGCGGCTTGATGAAGCGCATGTTGGCCACGGTGGCGTTCAAGCGCTCGGCGGCCATGAGCGTCGGATAGAGCAGCGTGCCGAAGGCCAAGATCGCGATGCGTTCGCCTTGGCGCCGCACTTCGCCGCGGCCCCAGGGCAACTCGTCGAGCGTGCGCTGGACCTCGCCGCCGGCCCCCGCGCCGCGCGGGTAGCGCACCGCGACCGGGTGGTCG
>JANOKY010000333.1:0-1638 GCA_031419635.1 Burkholderiales bacterium
GGCCTGCTGAACGTGGCCGACCAGATCCACTGGGTGCGCGACTGGCGCCGCGAGCAGCCGGGTGCCGCCGCCGCGTTCTCTCCGGTGCACAGCCAGAGCCTGACCGCGCTGTACTTCCCTGGTGCGCTCGACGCGCGCACACAGCACCACCGACGCTGAGCCGGGGGCAAGCGGCCCGAGCAGCCCGCCTGTCCGCAGCGGGTGCAGCCTGTCCAGCGCAACGGGCGGCGGATCGCGCGGCCCGCGCCTTGCCGCCGAGCCCTCGCTACATTGCCGCCATGGCCTGCCCTGGGCCCGCCCATTCACATTCATGAACAACGCCAACGCCACCCCACCTGCCGGCCCGAGCTGGAGCACCCGCTTCGCACCACTGGTGCGCGCCTTCCACGCCTACGCCAACTGGCTGGTATCGATCACCTGGAAGCGCTTCTTCCTGCTCTCGCTGCTGCTCATCATCATCATGGCGATCGTGAAGGACCTGCCGCCCTTCACCTGGACGATGTCCGAGCGCATCGAGACGCGGCCAGCGCGGGTGACCGTGACGCCCAAGCCACCGGCGCCTCCCACGGCCCCGTCGGCACCGACCGGTGCCGCCACTGAGAAGCGCCGCGAGCCCTTCATCAAGATCGAGAAGCCGGCGGCCGGCGGCAAGGGCAATGTCGAAATCCAGATCGACAGCCAGGGCATCCGCATCACGCCGCGCGCGCCGGCGCAGGCGGCTTCCGCCGTCGGCGCTGCCGCCTCGGCCGCCGAGGCGGCGCAGCGTGCCGCCGCGGCGCAGGCGTCGGCCGCCGAGGCCGCCGCCAGCATCCGCATCGTGGTGCCGCCCGGCGCGGCCAACGACACCATCCGCGAGGCGGTCGAAGAGGCGCGCAAGGAAATCGAGCAGGCCGTCGAAGAGGCCCGGCGCGATGCCGAGCAGGCCAGAGAGGATGCCGACGAAGCGCGTCGCGACGCCGCGGCGGTTGTCGCCGAGCTGGGCCGTGCGGACAAGGGTTCGGGCACCCGCGTCACGCGCATCAGCGTCGGCGATTTCCTGCCGCAACTGGCGTTCCTGTGGATCATCGGCTCGATCATCATCAAGGTCACCTACAAGGGCCAGTTGAAGGCCCAGGCCGAGGCCGCGCAGGCCACCGAAGTGGCCGAGTCCGAGCAACTGCGCCGCCAGGTGGTTGAAGCGCGGATGGCGGCGATGCAGGCCCAGGTGGAGCCGCACTTCCTGTTCAACACCCTGGCCTCGATCGACCACCTGATCGAGACCGACCCGCCGCGCGCCAGCCTCATGCAGAAGAACCTGATCGCGTTGCTGCGGGCTTCGATGCCGACGATGCGCGAAGCCAACCACGGCGGCCCGCGCGACCTCGGCCGCGAGATGGCGGTGATCCGGCCCTACCTCGAGATCCTGAAAGTGCGCATGGAAGAACGCCTGGCCACGCGCATCGACGTGCCCGACGGCCTGCTGTCGGCCGAGTTCCCGTCGATGATGATCCAGAGCCTGGTCGAGAACGCCATCAAGCATGGCCTGGAGCCCAAGCCCGAAGGCGGCGAGCTGAGTATCAAGGCCGAGATCGTGCACGGCAAGCTGAGCGTGACCGTCGCCGACACCGGCCTGGGCTTCGGCCGCGCCGCCACCGCCGG
>JANOKY010000334.1:0-4168 GCA_031419635.1 Burkholderiales bacterium
GTTCACCAAGGATGGCCGCTACGCACTGGCCAGCCTGTGGGAAGCCGACGGTGCGCTGATCGTCTATGACGCGCGCAGCTTCCGGGAGGTCAAGCGCCTGCCGATGAACAAGCCGGTGGGCAAGTACAACGTGTGGAACAAAATCACGCGCTCGGAAGGCACCTCGCATTGACGGCAGCCGCACGAGCGTAGGGACGCCGAGCCGCGCCAAGGGCATCGCGCACGCGCTGCCGCCGATCGAGCAGTACATCGGCGCACCCAAGGTCGGCGCGCCGAGCCTGGGCCTGCTACGCCGCCATCGAGCCCGGCTTCGCGCTAGGACCTACAGCGCGGTCGCGCGGCCCTGCACGAAATCGGCGATCGCGTCGATGTCGTGCAGGTCGAGCCAAACCTCCGGCGCCTGCGTGTCATGCGGGCGGGGCACATCGCAAGCCACGCCGACGATGCCGGGCCAGTGCGGCCACAGCAGCGGGCGCTCCAGCGCCGCACGCCAGACTTCGAGCTTCGGGAAGTCGCCCTGCTTGAAGCCCTCGACCAGCACCAGATCGCAGGCCTGCAAGCGGCCGAGCAGGTAGGGCAGCGGCGGCTCCGGCGCGCCGCGCAGTTCATGCATCAGGGCCCAGCGCTCGTTGCCGAGCAGCACCACTTCCTTGCAGCCGGCCTCGCGCAGCCGATAGGAATCCTTGCCCGGCCGGTCGATGTCGATGTTCTTGTGGCTGTGCTTGACGAGGGAGACCTCGAGCCCGCGCGAACGCAGCACCGGCACCAGGCGCTCGAGCAAGCTGGTCTTGCCCATGCCGGAATGGCCTGCGATGCCGAAGATTCTGGTGGATGCGATGGTGGACTCCGCTACTTGAACCGGCCTGCATTCTCGCCCGCGGTTCGAGGCCTGGGCTTGCGCCCGGCGCCATGCGAGGGGCCCACGGCGTCGCCGATTCCTTGGCCCAAGTCAAGGCGAATTTCTGCACTTGGACGATGCTTGGCCAAACAGGGCGCCATGTCGCCCGCGAGGCTCCGAAGTGCATATCTCCAGCATCGTCGTGCATGTCGATCCGACTGTTGCTGCGCGCGTGCGCGCCGCGATCGATCGCGTTGACGGCCTCGAAACCCATGCCGCCAGCGCCGAAGGCAAGCTGATCGTCACGATCGAAGCGCCTGGCGATGCCGAGTCGATTGCGCTGATGGACGAAGTGCGCCTGATGCCCGGCGTGCTGTCCGTGGCGATGGTTTTTCACCAGTACGAACCCGATCCAGAACAGGAGCTTTGATATGGCCGCCACCCGCCGCGAATTCATCAAGATCCACGCCGCCACCGCCGCCGCCACGGCCGCCGGTGTGACCCTGCCCGGCGCCGCACTGGCGCAGGCGCAAGGCAAAGACGATGGCGTGCGCTGGGACAAGGGCGTGTGCCGTTACTGCGGCACCGGCTGCGGCGTGTTGATCGGCACCAAGGACGGCCGCATCGTGGCCACCCAGGGCGACCCTGACGCGCCGGTCAACAAGGGCCTGAACTGCGTCAAGGGTTATTTCCTGGCCAAGATCCAGTACGGCGCCGACCGCCTGACCCAGCCGCTGCTGCGCAAGAAGGACGGCAAATACGACAAGACCGGCGAGTTCACGCATGTGAGCTGGAACGAAGCCTTCGATGTGATGGCCGAGAAATGCAAGGCCGCGCTGAAGGCCGGCGGGCCGAGCGCGGTGGGCATGTTCGCTTCGGGCCAGTGGACGATCTGGGAAGGTGTGGCCGGCGCCAAGCTGATGAAGGCCGGTTTTCGCTCCAACAACATCGACCCCAATGCGCGGCATTGCATGGCCTCGGCGGTGGCCGGCTTCATGCGCACGTTCGGCATCGACGAGCCGATGGGCTGCTACGACGACGCCGAGCATGCCGACGCGATCGTGCTGTGGGGCTCGAACATGGCCGAGATGCACCCGATCCTGTGGTCGCGCATCACTGATCGCCGGCTCAGCGCCCCGCACGTGAAGATCGCCGTGCTGTCGACCTTCAACCAGCGCTCGACCGAGCTGGCCGACATCGAGCTGATCTTCAAGCCGCAGACCGACCTGGCGATCCTCAACTACATCTGCAACCACATCATCCAGAGCGGTGCAGTGAACGAGGATTTCGTCAACAAGCATGTCAGCTTCCACCGCGGCGTCACCGACATCGGCTACGGCCTGCGCCCGAACCATCCGCTCGAGCAGGTGGCGATGAACAACGGCTACGCCGGCGCCGACGGCAAGCCCAAGGGTGACCCGAACAAGTTCTCGCCGATGACGTTCGACGAGTTCAAGGCCTTCGTGGCCGAGTACACGGCTGAGAAGGTCTCGGCACTCTCCGGCGTGCCGAAAGAAAAACTCGAGGCGCTGGCCCAGCTCTACGCCGACCCGAAGCGCAAGGTCACCAGCTACTGGACGATGGGCTTCAACCAGCACACGCGCGGCACCTGGGTCAACAACATGATCTACAACGTGCACCTGCTGGTGGGCAAGATCGCGGAGCCGGGCAACAGTCCCTTCTCGCTGACCGGCCAGCCCAGCGCCTGCGGCACGGCGCGCGAAGTCGGCACCTTCTCGCACCGGCTGCCGGCCGACATGGTGGTGGTGAACCCGGCGCACCGCGCGCTCTCGGAAAAGTTGTGGAAGCTGCCCGAAGGCCTGCTGCCCGCCGTGCCCGGCTACCACGCGGTGCTGCAAGACCGCATGTTGAAGGATGGCAAGCTCAACTTCTACTGGACCCTGTGCACCAACAACATGCAGGCCGGGCCCAACCTGACGCAGGAGCGCTTGCCGGGCTTTCGTGATCCGCGCAATTTCATCGTCGTCTCCGACCCCTACCCGAGCGTCACCGCGCTGGCCGCCGACCTGATCTTGCCCACCGCGATGTGGGCCGAGAAGGAAGGCGCCTATGGCAATGCCGAGCGCCGCAGCCAGTTCTGGCGCCAGCAGGTCAAGGCGCCGGGCCAGGCGCGATCCGATCTGTGGCAGATGGTCGAGTTTGCGAAGCGCTTCAAGACGGATGAAGTGTGGCCGGCCGAGATTCTCGACAAGAACCCGGCCTACAAGGGCAAGACCTTGTACGAGGTGCTGTTTGCGCATGCAGACCTCACCAAGTTCGGCCTCGATCAAACGCAGAAGGGCTTCGACAACGACGAGGCACAGCACTTCGGTTTCTACATCCAGAAGGCCCTGTTCGAGGAATATGCCGCCTTCGGCCGCGGCAAGGCGCATGACCTGGCGCCCTTCGATGCGTACCACAAGACGCGCGGCCTGCGCTGGCCAGTGGTGGGCGGCAGGGAAACCCTGTGGCGCTTCCGCGAGGGCTACGACACCTACGTCAAGCCCGGCGAAGGCGTTCGCTTCTACGGCAACCCCGACGGCCGCGCCCGCATCTTCGCGTTGCCGTATCAACCGCCGGCCGAATCGCCCGATGCCGAGTACGACCTCTGGCTGGGCACCGGCCGCGTGCTCGAGCATTGGCACACCGGGACGATGACGCGACGCGTGCCCGAGCTGCACCGCGCGATGCCCGACGCCTGGGTCTACATGAACCCCGACGACGCGACCAAGCGCGGCCTCAAGCGCGGCGACCCGGTCAAGGTGCAGAGCCGGCGCGGCGAGATGCTCTCGCGCGTCGAGACGCGCGGGCGCAACCGCATGCCACCGGGCATGGTCTTCGTGCCCTTCTTCGACGAAAGCCGCCTGGTCAACAAGCTCACGCTCGACGCCACCTGCCCGATCTCCAAGGAGACCGATTTCAAGAAGTCGGCGTGCCGTGTCGTGAAGGCCTGATCGAGGCGCAGCCAAAGCGACGGCCATGAACCCGCCTGCGGCCAGAGACCCGGTAGCGCTGGAGCGTCGGCGTTTCATCGCCGACAGCGCGCGCGCGGCGTGTGGCGCCGGCGTGGTCGGCGCGCTGCTCGCCTTGTACGCGCGCAAGGCCGATGCCCTGCCGGCCACCGCCCTGCGCCCGCCAGGCGCCTTGGCCGAGAGTGCGTTCCTCGGTGCCTGCGTGCGCTGCGGCCTGTGCGTGCGCGATTGCCCCTACAAGATTCTCGACCTGGCCCACATCGAGAGCGCGCCGGCCACCGGCACGCCCTATTTCACGGCGCGCGCCGGTGCCTGCGAGATGTGCGAAGACATCCCCTGCGTCAAGGCCTGCCCGAGC
>JANOKY010000335.1:0-2433 GCA_031419635.1 Burkholderiales bacterium
CGCGTCCAGGCTGCGCCGCTGCTGCGCCACACCGCTGCCCGGTGCAATCTCCACCCCCGGCAGGCGCAAACCATGGGCAACACCGGCAGCCTCCGCCGCCAGCACCCAGGCCGCCAAGCGCGACAGCCGCGGCTCGGTCCCCGCCACTTGCGCGAATTGCCAATCCAGCCACAGCTCCTGCTGCAGGGCACTGCTGGAATCGCGGCTGACGAGCTCGCCGGTGCGCGCGGCCTTTTTCCAGACCACGTGCTTCAAGGCATCGCCGCGACGGTAGGCGCGCACGCCTTCGAACTCGCCGCTGTCGCTGGGTTTGCGCTGCGCGGCGTGACCGGCGGTTGCCGGCGCCGCGGGCAAGGGCGCGACCGGCCTTTCGGGCGCCGGCCAGGCGAGCACGCGCGCGGCCGGGCGCCACACCGTCCAGGCGCGGAACAGGCCGAACGGGTAGCGGGTTTCGGCGCGCAGCGTCGGTACATCGTGCAGGCCGCGGTGCGGCGGCACGAGGGCCAGGTGCGCGATGGCCTGGCCACCAGCGGGCACGTCGACGAACACATCATGACTGCGGTCAGCGGCCTGCTCGAGCCCGAGGCCGACGCCATGCTGCAATCGCGTCGGGCTGGTCAGCACCACTTCGAACGGCAGCGCTTCACCAGCAAACCCGGGCTGCGGTGGTTTGAGGTGCAGCGTCAGCCCGCGCAGCGTGTTGTGCGTCAGGTGCATCGAGACGAAGCCGGCGCCGGCGAGCAGGAAGGTCAGCACATAGCCGAGGTTCAACTGGTAGTTGATGGCGGCCAGCAGCATCACCACCAGCACCGCGGCAAAGACGAAGCCGGCGCGGGTGGGCACGATGTAGATGTTGCGCTGGGTCAGGGTCCAGGTGTCGGTGCGCGGGTGGCGAGCCTGCCACCAATTGCGCACGCGTTGGCGCAGGCTCACAGAACCGCCACCGCCTTGAGCATCGCCATCACTTGTTCGGCCGCGCCGCGGCCGGCCCCGGGCACCGGCTGCAAGCGGTGCGCGGCGGTTTGCACCAGCACGGCCTGGACGTCGTCGGGGGCAACATGATCTCGGCGGTCCATCAGGGCCTTGGCCTTGGCCGCGCGCAACACGGCGATGCCGGCGCGTGGACTCAAGCCCTCGACGAACCACTGGCCGCTGCGCGTGGCCGCAATCAGCGCTTGCAGGTAGTCGAGCAGCGCGTCGCCGGCATGCACAGCCAACACCACCTGCTGTGCGGCCAGCAGTTCCACCGGTGTCATCACCGCCTGCAGGCCGTCGATGACGGCGCGGCGGTCGGCCCCGGCGAGCAATGCGCGTTCGCTGGCGCGGTCGGGGTAGCCCAGGGTGATGCACATCAGGAAGCGGTCCAACTGGCTTTCGGGCAGCGGGTAGGTGCCGAGCTGGTCGGTCGGGTTTTGCGTGGCGATGACGAAGAAGGGTTTGGGCAGCGCGCGCGTTTCGTTCTCGACCGTGACCTGCTGCTCTTCCATCGCTTCGAGCAGGGCGCTCTGCGTCTTCGGCCCGGTGCGGTTGATCTCGTCGGCCAGCAACACCTGCGCGAACACCGGGCCGGCGTGGAAGACGAACGTCTCTTTGCTGCGCTCGTAGACGCTGACACCGACCAGGTCGCTGGGCATCATGTCGGCGGTGAACTGGACGCGGCGAAAGTCCAGCCCGAGCGAGACCGACAGGGCATGCGCCAGGGTGGTTTTGCCGACACCCGGCACGTCCTGGATCAGCAGGTGGCCGCCAGCCAGCAGGCAGGCAATGCAGTCCTCGATCTGCGCTCGTTTGCCGACGATGACCGTGCTAATCTGGTCCGCCAGACGCGCCAGTTGCTGCGTCAACGCAAGGTGCTTGTTTGCCATGCGCGGCACCATAACCGAAAACTTTTTGCACCATGAGCCCGCCGGGCCGCCCCAAAGGCGAATTGCGTAGTGCATCGCACGGAGCTTCACTGATGACCACCGCCTTCTACAGCCACGCCGATTGCCGTGCACATGACATGGGCCGCGGCCATCCGGAATGCCCGCAGCGCCTGGATGCCATCCACGACCACCTGCTGGCCACCGGCCTGGCGATGGCGCTGGACCTGCGCGACGCGCCGCTGGCCACATTGGCGCAGCTCGGCCGTGCGCACAGCAGCGGCTACGTCAACGAGCTGCAGGCCAGCCTCGAGCCGCTGGCCGCCAGCGGCGAGCGTGTGGCGCTGGACCCCGACACCAGCGCCGGCCCCGGCACCTGGGGCGCGGTGCTGCGCAGTGCCGGTGCGGCCGTGGCCGCCACCGACGCCGTCATCGACGGCAACGCGGCGAATGCCTTTTGCGCCGTGCGCCCGCCGGGCCACCACGCCACGCGCGGCCAGGCGATGGGCTTTTGCTTCTTCAACAACGTGGCGGTGGCGGCGCGCCATGCGCTGGACACGCGCGGGCCGAG
>JANOKY010000336.1:0-1785 GCA_031419635.1 Burkholderiales bacterium
TGAGCGCGGACGATGCAGACATGCCGGCCTTCAACGTTTTCACTCGCCGCGATGGCAGCGTTCGCCACTTCTGGAGCGGCGAAATGGGTGGCAGCACCGCAGACCCAGGCCAGGACCCGCGCGGCGCACCTGACCTGATGCCGCTGTGGACGATTCTCGACAACACACCCGAAGGGCGTGGGAGCGACTGGTACCCGAAGCTCGAATACGGGAGGAACGAGGCCGCGCATGGCGGCACAGACCGTAGCTGACGGCCACCGCAGGCAGGCCGAGAAAGTCGCGCCACAGGCCGACGACGATGCCTTCAGCGGCAGCCGTCATTCATTCCAACTCGAGTTTTTCGATCGGGGCCATGCAGCGGCGCCTTTGCGGTTGGCGTCGAGCGACAGGAACAACTCGTCAACCCTGGCAGTGACGCGATCGCAGTACAGCGCCTGTGTGGCGGCAGCAGCGGACGCCGGCAAGCCTGCCTGCTGGGCCACCAGCAGTGCCGGGCCGCCGCCGAACCATGGCAGCAGTGCGTCGTCGCCCACCCACGCTGTCACTCGGGCGCAGCCGAAGTGCGTGGGGTCGCGCACGTCGGCGGCCGCCATCAGGTCGAAGGGGTAGAAACCGCCCAGCCCCGCTTCGCTGCGCCAGAACTCGAGCCACGCGCGGCTGCGCTCGGCGACCCACCGCCCCGCAGGGCCTGTGCGAGCGACGCGGTCGAGGTCGCTGCCCGTCATCGACACCTGTCGCGCCGCTGTGTACGGGATGAGGATCACGGGGGTGCCCGAGGCCAGGACCACCGAGACGGCCTGCGTGTCGAGCACGGCATTGAGATCTCGAAAGATCGGCCCATGGCCGAACAGCATCGCGCCGGTGGCGCGCTTCTCGCTGGGATGGAAGCGATGGCCCGGCCGGCGGCCTATGACGGCAATCACGCGAGTGATCCGGCGGGACAAGGCGGGTTCCTGCGCGAGCATGGCCGCAAGATTGGTCAGCGGTCCCAGCGCCACGACGTCGAGGGTGCCGCGCTGCAAGGCCTGCCGAATGGCGACCTGGGCGTCGAGACTGCCACCGTCTTCGAGGCACCTCTGCGCGGCGGCACCGCAACCCTTGAACACGGGCAATGGGGCAGTCACAGGGTGGCCGGCATAGGTGCCCAGTTCTTGCACCAGCGCGCGCATCACCTGATCAGATTCAGAAACCGGCGCGTTGCCGAAGACTGTCGAAATGCCGGCGATGTCGATGTGGGTCGCGCTCGCCAGCGAGAGCAGCGCGAGGCAATCGTCGGGGTCGCGGCGCTTGCCGGTGCCACAAGCGGCGTCGGCGTCGATCCACACGCGCGCGGACTTCACGGTGTCGCGCGCAGGCGGCGAATACTGCAAGTCGGGCTGCGGCACCTCACCGCTGCGCCACAGTTGCACCGGCGTGGCCAAGGCCGCCATGACCAACAGCGTGATGACGCCGATCAGGATGAGGATCCACTTCACCACGGTCCTTGGCCAAGCAGGCGACTCGGCTGCAGTCTGCCGCGGGCGGCCATCCGGGTCTGTGCGTTAAAGAACAGACACGGTGGCGCTTGGCAGCGACCATCCACCGCAGCGTGCAACGGCAGCACTTGCCGAGGTCGGCCTTCAGGCCGCCTTCATTCCCCTACCGCGAAGGATCCGTCATGCCTCAGAAAGCCTGGAGCGCCAAGCGCGAGCGCCAATACGTGCACATCAAGGAGAGCCTGCTCGAACGGGGCAAGCCCGAGCCCCTGGCCGAGGAGATTGCCGCACGCGTCGTCAACAAGGAGCG
>JANOKY010000337.1:0-1811 GCA_031419635.1 Burkholderiales bacterium
CAGCGGCCCCGCCGATTGGCACGGCACCGCCAGCGCGCGGTTGACGGGCAGCCAATGCGACCAGTCGTCGAAGCCGGCCTTCAGCGTCTGCTCGATCAACAGGCCGCGCATGCCCGAGCAGTCGATGAAGAAGTCGCCGGCGATGCGCTCGCCGCTTTCCAGCACGACGGCGTCGATGAAGCCGTCGGGCTCGCGCTGCTGCACCTGCGCGATCTTGCCTTCGGTGCGCATGACGCCGCGTTTCTCGGCAAAGCCGCGCAGAAAGCGCGCGTACAGGCCGGCGTCGAAATGGAAGGCGTGCGAGATGTCGGCCACCGGCGAGCCCGGCATGTCCTTGCGCGCGCGCATGAACTTGGCTTGCCGCGGCGCGGCGGTGTTGATCGAATAGGCCTCGAGCGGGCTGGCCTTGCCGAGTTGTGCCAGGCGCAGCCAGAAGTGGTGGAAAGGCAGCGCCTGTGTGGCCTGCCCGACGAAGCCGAAGCCGTGGATGTAGCGGTCGCCGATCGCGCCCCAGTAGACGAACTCGATGCCGAGCTTGAACGTGGCCTGGGTGGCGCGCATGAACTCGTCCTCGTCGATCTCGAGCGCGCGGTTGAACTCGCCGATGTGCGGGATCGTCGCTTCGCCCACGCCGATGATGCCGATCTCGTCGGACTCGACGAGGCGGATGGTGCACTGGCCTTCGAGCACCTTGGCCAGCGCCGAGGCGGTCATCCAGCCGGCGGTGCCGCCGCCGACGATGACGATATTGCGCACGGGTTCGAGGGTCATGGTGTCGACGCGCGAAGTGAGGTTCGCGCCAATGATGCCCCGTCCGCGACGGGGCATCACCGGGCGGCCGGCGTCAGAACTTGTAGTTCAGGCCCGCCAGGATCTGACGACCGAACTTGTAGGTGTAGTTCGGCACCAATTGCGTCGGATCGGGGACGTCGGCGTTGCCGGGCGTCTTGAAGTTGGTCGTGACGGTGTCGGTGAGGTTGTTCACCTGCAGCAGCATCGACAGCCCCTTGTACGCACCCGCATCGTCGAAGGCGTAGCCGAGCTGCATGTCAACCACCTTGTCGGCGCCTTGTGAGCGCGTCGTCGGTCGGAAGAAGATATCGCGCGTGGTGGCCGTGAACGGCGAGCGGTATCGCTGGCTGACGCGGGCCGAGAAGCCGTGCTTCTCGTAATAGACCGTCAGGCTGTTCGAACGCCCGGACAGACCGTTGATGGGGGTGCTCGAGTCGACGACGACCAAGTTGCTGTTCTGGTCGACCTTCTGGTCGCGGATTGAGCTGTTGAGCTTGGATGCGCTGAGGACGACGCCGAAGCCGTCGAGCATCGGGCTGAGCAGCGCACCTTCCAGCGACGCCGCGAACTCATAGCCTTCGACACGGCCCCCACTTCCGTTGCGCGGCTTGATCTCGCCGCCGAAGGGCTGGACCACGACACCCGGCGATGGCACGTAGCCCGCCGGCAACGGTGTGCTGGTGCGGTCTACCGGTTGCTCGTTGGCGATGACGTAGCTCAGGATGTTCTTGCGGAACGCCGCGAACGACACATAGCTGCGCTTGCCGAAGTACTTCTCGATCGACAGATCGATGGCGATCGCCTTCCAGGGCTTGAGCTCCGGATTGCCGGCATAGGTCGTCTGCCATTTACCCTCGTTCGGGCCCGGGTCCGTGTTCAGGCGCGGCGTGCTGCCGCCCGCGCGCATGTCGTTGATCTCCGGCCTTGCCGTGGCCAGGCCCAGGCCGAAGCGGGTGATCAGGTCAGGCCGGAGTTCGGCCACGAGGTTCAGGCTCGGCAGCACGTCGTCGTACTTGGCG
>JANOKY010000338.1:0-3057 GCA_031419635.1 Burkholderiales bacterium
AAGTGCCGCTTCCCGCATTCGATCCGCAAATCCTCGATCGGCCGCAGCAGGTCGAGCTGAACGTGCTCACCGCTGCCGGTCTTCTTGGTCTCCGCCACGAAGTACAAAACGCGGTCGTTCCGGTACACGAGCGCCCAGTCCGGGTTGTACGGCCCGACCGGCGTTTCAATCTGGAACCAGCGTGGCAGCTTGATGTAAAAGAGCACGTCGTCGTTGGATTCGCAGGCCTGAGCAAACAAGCGCTCCGGCCCTGAATTCGAGTCGATCACGATGTGCGAGAAGAGCGTCTTCTCCTGCTTCTCGACCGCGCACACATTGGAGGCAAAGACGTCCATGAGATCACATGACCGATGGAACAACGCAAGCTGCGCGTCGCGCCAGGCAATCCCGCCCGACGCATTCGGGGACGTTTCCGGCGCGCAACTCGAACGCCCCGCTCCTGCTCTATGCGCCGTGAGCGCCGCTGCCTGCGTCAAACATCCCCGCTGCTACCATCCAATTCATGATCGACTGGTCAAGCTGCTCGGTGGTGGAACGCGACCGAGAGCGCGTCAGCGGAGCTTGGGTATTCCGTGGCTTGCGCGTGCCGGTTGCAGCCCTCTTCCAGAACCTCGAAGACGGCGTGCCGGTCGGCGAATTCGTCGAGCTGTTCCCCGGCGTTTCGCTCGAGCAAGCACGCGCCGTGTTGGAGCACGCCGCCCGCAGCGCTCTTGTCACGGCGTAAGTGCGCGTCCTCTTCGATCAAGGCACGACGAGCTGGCCGCGCATCGAGGCCGCAGCCGAAGTTGTCGTGATTGCGGTTAGCGCCGCCGCTCGGGGAGCTTTCGTAGATGTCGTCCTACCGTAGAGGTGGCTGCACACGAGCCTTCATGGCGACCTCGCGCAACATCGCCCGCCGTCACTCACAGCCGAGCAAATCGGCCAATGCCGTGAGGCTGTCTGCCGACAGGTCCACGGTAACGCTGGCGCGACGCTCAGCGTGGCCCGGCCCGTGCTCGTCGGGCCGCGCGATGAATGCGGTGCGCAGGCCCACCGCCGCGGCGGCTTCGAGGTCGGAAGAATGCGCCGCCACCATCATCGTCTGCGCCGGCGCGCAGTCGAAGGCCGCGGCGGCGCTCAGGTAAACGACAGGCTTGGGCTTGTAGTCGCGCGCCAGTTCGGAGCCGACGATCGCATCCCAATGCCAAGCGTTGCGCCGCGCCAGATCGACCATCAGCGAAATGTTGCCGTTCGAGCAAGGCGCGATTCGAAAGCGCTGGCGCAGGCGAGCCAGGCCGGGGCCGACGTCGGGCCAGGCATCGAGGCGGTGCCAGGCGAGGTTGAGGTCGGCGCGGGTGGCCTCGGGTGGGTCGTCGAGGCCAAAGTCCTTCAGCACCTGATCGAGGTTGCGCCGGTGCAGCAGGTCGAGTTTGCTGAAGGGAATCTGCCCGCTGCGCACCTTTTCCATCGTCGGCTGGTACTGCGCGCGCCAGGCGTCGGCAAAGGCGGCGCCGTCGAGCGCCGGGTCAAACGGCGCCAGGGCCTGGTGCGCCTCGCGGGCGATGCCCGTGCGCCAATCGACCAGGGTGCCGAAAACATCGAAGACCAGGGCTCGGATATCGTCCAGCGCGGGGTTGCGGTGCTGCGTCATGCGGCAACGGTAGCATCGAAGCTTGTGGCGGATGGAGGAACCGGCTGATGGAACGACGCAAGCTGCGCGTGGGGCAAGCGATCACGCCCGACGAGTTCGATGAACTATCCGACGCGCAACTCGAACGCCTGGTGCCCAGAGCCTACCGCGAGTTTTTTCCGGGCAAGGACAACTGCGCCGATGGGCACTTCTATTTGCACGACGGCACGGCGTGGAGTTTCTACAAGGGCGATCTGCTCGACGGCTGAGCGGGGTGCGCGGCCCTCAGCCCTGCCCTCCCAGAGGGAGAGGGAACCACAGCAGGCGGCCGCGTCTTCTTCAGCAATGTACGGCGCAGCCTCGAATTCGAGGACGAGATCCGCCTCGTCAGCGTCGGCGTCGACATCGGCTCGTCGACATCGCACCTGGTCTTCTCGCGCCTGCTGCTCGAACGGCTGGACAACCGCTATGTGGTCTGCGAGCGCGTGGTACTGCACGAGTCGGAAGTGCTGCCGACACCGTATGCCGACGATCAATCGATCGACGCTGTCGCGCTGCGCGCATTCGTCGACCGGCAGTACGTGCTCGCGGGTGTCACGCCCGAGCAGATCGACAGCGGCGCGCTGATCCTCACCGGCGTGGCGGTGCGGCGGCGTAATGCGCGCGCAATCGGCGAGCTGTTCGCTGCGCAGGCCGGCAAGTTCGTGGCGGTCAGTGCCGGCGATGCGCTGGAGGCGACGCTGGCCGCCTTCGGCTCGGGCGCCGCGGCGCGCTCGATCCGCGACACCGCGCGGGTGATGAACATCGACATCGGCGGCGGCACCTCGAAGATCGCGGTCTGCGAAGGCGGCATGGTGGTCGACCAGACCGCCATCGACATCGGTGCGCGCATCGTTGCGCTGGACGCCGTGGGCCGGGTCCGGCGCATCGAAGCCGCCGGCCAGCGCCTGGCCGACGAAGTCGGGCTGCAAGTGACCCTGGGCGCGGTGCCCGATGCCGCCGGCCTCGCGCGCCTGGTCGAGCGCATGGCCGAGCGGCTGTTCGAGGCCTTGCAGGGCCCGGCCCTCAGCACGGAGGCCGCAAGCCTGCTCCGATTGGCGCCACTGAACAGCACCCGCGCGCCCGATGCCGTGTGTTTTTCGGGCGGCGTGTCCGAGTACATCTATGGCCGCGAAGCGCAGAGCTATGGCGACCTCGGCCCGGCACTGGCGCGCGCCATCCTGCAGCGTGCAGCCCTGGGGTCCGCGCATCGAGACCCCCGACCAGGGCATCCGCGCCACCGTGATCGGCGCGTCGCAGTACACCATCCAGGTCAGCGGCAGCACGATTTTCGTCGAGCCGCACGACACGCTGCCCTTGAGCAACCTGCCGGTCATCACGCCGCAGTTGCCGTTGCACGCAGAGGCGCTCGACACAGACGCCATCGCCGCCGCCGTGCAGGCTGCGCT